>JAQCAO010000080.1 GCA_027731885.1 Actinomycetota bacterium
CTGCCAAGAGTTCAACCCAGCGCTTGGAGCTCCTTTCGATAAGAACGCGCTCAATTTCATCTTCCAACTCAGCGTTATTCTTCACGCGATCTACATTCTCTTTAAACTTTTCATCTCTTACTAGATCTTCACGATTTATCACCGCACACAGTCGTGCGAAGATCACATTGTTGCCAACGCCAATCATGATTTCGCCATCGCTAGTTTTAAATAACCCATAAGGCGCAAACGCTGGATGGCCACTGCCCGATCTAATTGAGGGAGCGTTGGTTACTTGAAATGCGGAGAGGTGGTAGCCCACCCAAGAGACTCCGGTCTCATAAAGTGAAGTTTCGATAACGCTTCCCGCACCAGTCTTGGCGCGCTTGATCAGCGCTGCCAGAATGCCTAGGGCAAGCCAGGTTCCGCCGCCAATATCTAGGACAGAAATTCCAGTACGCACTGGCTCTCCATCGCGCTCTCCCGTTACCTGCATAATTCCGGTTCTGGCCTGCACGGTTGCGTCATAGCCAGGAAAATGTCGAGATGGTCCTTCTGACCCATAAGATGAGAGATTTCCAATAATCAGCCCTGGTCGCTTTGCCATTAACTCATCTGGAGTCAGGTGATACTCGGCTAATTTCTCAGGAAGGAAGTTGGTCAGTAAAACATCGGCGGTATCCAGCAAATTATCCAGGAACAAACGCCCTGATTCACTTTTTAAATCGATTGTTACCGCTGTTTTATTTCGGTTAACCACGTGAAAATATGCAGAACGATCACCTTCAACTGGAGACATAGTTCGCGCCGCATCAGCTGCGGGAGTTTCAATCTTTATCACTTGCGCGCCAAGATCTCCAAGGATTGCCCCGCCGAATGGCCCTGCGATATTTGATGTTGCATCAAGAACGGTAATACCTGCCAAAGGTAGCTCTGAAAGTGGCTGATCTTTGCTCACTTATTACTCGCTCTCATATATCGAAATTTTGACTCTCAACATTGACTTGCGTCTCGTACGCCCATACTATAGCAATCGTTTCCAGTAATGATTTCTAGCGACTTTTTCAAAGGGGGCGTAATGCCAGCAATGCGTGTTAGGCAGGCAATTGCAACAGCTATCGCAGATGAGATGCGCACCGATCCAACGGTGATTGTCTTCGGCGAAGACATTGCAGCAGCTGAAGGGCCATTTAAAACAAGTGAAGGACTCTTGGAAGAGTTTGGGCCAATTCGTGTTCGAGATACTCCAATCTCCGAAATGGCATTTACCGGCGCTGCAGTTGGCGCAGCGACAATGGGTTTGAAGCCAGTTATTGAAATTATGTTTATGGAATTTCTCGGAGTCGCACTCGATCAACTCGTTACTGAAGGCGCCAAGATGCGTTACCTAAGTAGCGGCAAGCTCTCTGTGCCAATGGTAGTACGTGCATCTGTCGGTGGTGGGCTTGGGTTTGGTTGTCAACATTCACAGACACTTGAAAACTGGGTTGCTGCTACTCCAGGTCTAAAAGTTTTATCACCAAGTGATTCACAGAGCGCATATAGTCTCTTGCGCGCTGCGATTCAGGATCCAGATCCAGTGATGTTCCTCGAGCCAAGAGTTGCTTACGCCGAGCGTGGTGAAGTTGATACCAATCTGAAAATGGAGATTGGAAAGGCCAGAGTAGTAAAGCCTGGAAAAGATTTAACTATCGTTGCCTTGGGTCAGATGACAAATGTTGCGCGCCAAGCGGCAGCAACTAGCGGCATTGATATCGAAATTGTTGATCTCTGCACCATTGTTCCTTGGGATAAGAAAACGGTCTTTGAATCCGTAAAGAAGACTGGTCGACTAGTTGTAGTTGAAGAGCAGCCAGAAAGTGGCGGCTGGGGTTCTGAGATCGTGGCAGCTGTTAGCGCTGAGTTCTTTGGCGATCTAAAGGCCGCACCAATTCGTATTACCTGCCCAAGCGTTCCGGTTCCTTACAACGGTGGCTTGGAAGCGCGTTTCTTGCCAAGCCCAACGGAAGTTAACTATCAAATTGATCAATTGATGGCGACAGGTAAAGCGCCGCAACCGTGGTGGATTCGGGAGGGTTTCTAAGATGAGTAAAGGTTTAGAGCGACGTAAAGCAATTCAGAACGATCCAATTGCTCAGTTTGAACGCGCAATTGAGATCCGTGAATTTGAAAATCAAATCAATGCTCTCTTTGCATCAGGAACGATAAGAGGCACAACCCACCTCTGTAACGGACAAGAAGCGTTAGCAATTGGACTGGCTAGCGTTCTTCGCACAGATGATCCGGTCTCTGCAACTTATCGAAGCCACGGTATTGCACTTGCTCTCGGCCTTACTCCAGAGTCTGCAATGTCAGAAATTATGGGTAAAGCAACTGGTTGTTGCGGTGGCCTCGGTGGATCAATGCACCTTTGCGATCTTGAACTAGGACTTCTACCAACATCTGCAATCATTGGTGGCGGTATGCCAATCGCAGCTGGGGCAGCGCTTGCATTCCAGGTGCAAGGCAATGACCGAGTTGCAGTTGCTATTTTTGGTGATGGCGCAACAAATATTGGTGCATTCCACGAAACGCTCAACCTAGCGGCAATCTGGAAACTCCCGGTTGTCTTTATCTGCGATAACAATGTTTACGCTGAATATAGCCGCATCAATCTGACTACTCCGATTGAAGATCTACATATCCGTGCCGAAAGCTATGCGATGCCACATTTCGCACTCGATGGCATGGATATTGATGTAGTTCGAGAAGGAGTTCAATCAGCTGTTGATCGTGCGCGTTCTGGTGGTGGACCTACCTTGATCGAAGCCAAGACTTATCGCTTTGCCGGTCACTCACGTGCAGATCAAGCGCTCTATCGTCCAGAAGGTGAGCTTGATTCTTGGAAATCTCGCGATCCGCTGCTGCTTTTAGAAGAACGGGCTAAGAAGATCGGCAAGATGAGCGAGGCCGATGTCGCCGATATGAAAGTTCGGAAAGCGAAAGAGATTGAAGCAACTGTCGCATTGTGTCAGTCTGCCCCTGAGCCAACAGTAAAAAACATGTTCGAAAATATCTGGAGCAGAAAGGTTAGTCAATAAATGAGTATCGAAATCACCATGCCACGAGTTGCCGAAACTGTAGATTCGGTTTACCTGGTTTCTTGGCTAAAAGCTGTCGGAGATACGGTTAATGAGGGTGAAGATCTCTTGGAAGTGGAAACTGATAAAGCGCAGCTAACAGTTCCCTCCCCTGCCTCAGGAAAAATCACTGAGTTGAGATTTGCAATTGATGCTGAGATAACTACAGGCGATGTAATCGCTGTTCTAGAGTAAGGTACCGAAGCATGTCTAAGATTGAGCGAATTGAGACGATCCCGCTTCGCGTTCCGCTTAAGCATATTTACAAAGGTTCGTATTACAAGATGCGAAACCGTTGCACCATTATTACCAGAATTCATACCTCTGATGGAGTAGTTGGACAGAGCTATAACGCTGATACAGATGAAGAGCAAGATATTATTCTGGGGATTATCCACGATGAAATTGCGCCGTTAATTACCGGAATGGATATCCGCCAGGTCGAAAAGATCTGGCACGCAATGATCCCGGTGACCCTTGATCAACTTCGTAATCGCGCTATGCCAATGCAGGCAATTGCGTGTATCGATAGCGCGGTCTGGGATGGCTTTGGAAAGATCTCCGGTCAACCACTTTGGCGACTCTGGGGTGGATATCGCGATCGAATTCCAATGATCGGAATCGGCGGATATTACGGTTCCAGTGAAGCAGATCTAGAGCGAGAATTAGCTTTCTTTAAAGATGAAATTGGCATGGTCGGTATGAAGTTTAAGATCGGAGCCAAGCCACCTGAGGAAGATGCAGCTCGACTAAAACTTGCTAAATCAATTGTTGGCGATGACTTCCTATTTGTTGTAGATGCAAATCAGGGCTACACCGTTGCGGAAGCGCTTAATTTCCTCTCACTTATCGAAGGCGAAGTGAAGTTACGTTGGTTTGAAGAACCAACGAGATGGCACGCTGATTGGCGCGGCCTTAAAGATGTAAGACTGCGCGGCAATGTAAATGTTGCTGCTGGGCAGAGTGAGATTCATAGAGTCGGTATGCGCGAGATGATGTTAAATGGCGCAATCGATGTCTGTAACTTTGATGCCTCTTGGGGCGGCGGACCTACCGAGTGGCGCCGAATCGCCGCGATGGCTCTTGCCTTTGAAGTACAGCTTGGCCATCACGAAGAAGCACAAGTTGCATCGCATCTACTTGCCTCAGTTCCTCACGGAACATATGTCGAGTCATTTTCTCCAACGAGAGATCCAATTTTCTGGGAACTTCTAGATAACCGCCCTAAGTTAGTCGATGGAAATTTCATTCTTCCATCCGAACCAGGCTTTGGCTGGAAACTTAATGAAGACTTTATCGCGCAGTATCGCGTCGATAAAAGTTAATTACTTAATTTTCTAGATCGATCAGTATTTTCTAGGAGGAGCAATGGCGACCGTTTCGGTCTATGGCGCAGGCCAACTCGGTCAAGCCGTTGCCGCAGGTCTACGCACGCGCGGAGAACATCGTGTAGCAGGCCCCTTTCGAAGAGAAGATCGCGAACTTGCTCTCAACTCTGGGGCCGATGTTGTTCTGATTGCCACGACAACTCTCTTTAAAGATGTCGCTGATTACATTAGAGAAGCAGTTAATGCTGGGTCGAATGTATTGGTATCTGCGGAAGAGTGCGCCTACCCTTGGGCGGTTAATAAAGAGTTAGCAGATGAACTCGATAAATTAGCAAAGTCTAAGCGAGTAAGTATTGCTGGCGCGGGAGTAAATCCTGGTTTGATCTTTGATGCACTCGTTGCAACTTTGCTTGGTCCTACCCCTTCTGGATTTAATAGCGATGGTTCGCCGAAAACTACTGTCGTTGTGCGCCGAACGGTAAATATCTCGGGTTTTGGCGCAACCGTACTTCGTCGTATCGGAATCGGTGCAACCGAGAGAGAATTTAAAGAGAAGGTTGAACGCAGCGAAATTCTTGGACATGCCGGTTTTCCTCAATCAATGAGCGTCGTCGCCGATGCGCTCGGTTTAGAAATTGAGCGGATCGATAAGGAGCTATTGCCGGTACTTACGGAGAAAGCAATTGATCTACCGCAACGCTTTATAATCGAACCTGGTTACAGCGCAGGTGTAAACCAGACCTACACTTCAATAGTAAAAGGAAAGCCTTGGTTTACCTCTCACTTCTTTGGGCATGTAGATCTCGCGGGAATCGATAAAGCTGCCAAGGATGAGATCGAAATTAGTATTGATGGCAAAGTGCACCAGACAATCTCTTTAAATCCAGGAATTGGCGCACAAATGGGCTCGCAGAATATGGTCATAAACTCGATTGAACGGATCATCCAGGCGCAGCCAGGTTGGGTAACAGTCGCCGAAATTGCACCTGCACTCGCTCGCAGCGGTGAGAGTTTTTCTAGAAAGTAAAGAAGAAAAAGGTAAAGCCAAATAAACCCAGCAGAAGGAGCATGTGATGTCGGTAAAGATAAGCAAGGTCGAAGCTTTCCCGGTTAAGTACCAGGAGCCAAATGATTCAATGGCCTGGCGCTATCTCACCTTTGTGCGAATCACCGCCTCAGATGGAACCGTC
>JAQCAO010000081.1 GCA_027731885.1 Actinomycetota bacterium
GTTGCTACCTTGATCGTTCTATACCTGCGCGATGCGATTCCCCTTTGGGTAATTGCATTACTGCTCGGAAGAGATCTAATTCTTGGTGGGCTTACGCTAGCTCTTACCGCAAAGTCTCTAGCCCCACTTAAGGTTTCTTATCTCGGTAAAGCTGCCACATTTAATCTCCTATACGCATTTCCCTTTCTTCTCTTAGCGCTAGATTCAGGCTGGGCGGGTACGTTGGCATATATCTTCGCGTGGAGTTTTACATGGTGGGGAGTAGGCCTCTATCTCTTTACCGGCGCTTCCTATTTCCTAACCGGAGTGCGCGCCATTAGAGTGGCGCGGTAGATTTCAATCTTTGAGGAGTTCTCATGTCGCTGATACCTGATGGTTTGCAATACACCAAAGAGCACGAGTGGGTTGACGAGATCTCAACCGGCGTCTATCGCATGGGAATTACTGATTACGCACAAGGTGCCTTGGGCGATATCGTTTATGTGCAGCTTCCGAAGGTGGGGGAGAGCGTAACTGCAGATAAAGTCTGTGGAGAAGTTGAATCCACGAAGAGCGTCTCGGAAATCTTTGCACCAGTAACTGGAAAAATTCTCGCAATCAACGATTCGCTCAGTCAAGCGCCAGAGACGGTTAACTCCGAACCCTATGGTTCAGGTTGGTTAGCTGATATCGAGGTCGCAGCGCCACCTAGCGGCTTACTATCTCCTGAGCAGTACCGTCAAATTACCGCGTAAATACGCGCTTCTTTTAAGAGAATTTCTCATCCGATTATCGCTTGATTTCTTGGCGCTCTCACCCTAATGTCAGCCTCAGGTAGAAGTTGAACCTGACGAAGTAGGTAAAGAAGAGATATTTTAGAAGGGAGAGCGGAAATGGAGAAAGCGCCAGAAAATAGCGAACTCACGAGCACTCTCCATCTCGGATTGAGAACGGTAGTGGATGCATCCCCCGAGAGCGCGTTATCTTCGCTCTTAGCAACCTTATCCCCATCAGATAAAGAGGCAGTTGAGACAGTTTTAAATGGTGCTCCCGAGAAAGCGATGGTGGTTGTTCATCGCGGCGCAAGTAAAGGAGCGCGTTACTTACTTGATCTAGACCGCACATCTATAGGACGTTCACCTGAGAGTGAGATATTTCTAGATGATGTAACTGTTTCGCGATCACACGCTGTAATTGAGCGTATTGGTTTAGGTTTTATTCTTACTGATCCTGGAAGTCTCAACGGAACATATATCAATAATCAATTACTTAAAACCGCAACACTGCAATCTGGAGATGAAATCCAGATTGGCAAGTTTCACCTTATTTTTATTTCAGCACGTAAAAAGTAATCAAAAAATTATCAAATCTAACTAGGGGAGTAGTAAATGAGCGTTCCAGCCCGCGCGTACTTGAGCATCGGTGAAGTCCTTACCAAACTGCGAGGAGATTTTTCGGATATTACAATCTCGAAGATCCGCTTCTTGGAGTCAGAGGGCTTGATAGCGCCGCAACGCACGCCATCTGGCTATCGCAAGTTCACCGCAGCAGATCTAGATCGACTCCGCTACGTGCTGCTATTGCAACGTGATCAGTATCTTCCTCTTCGAGTCATCAAAGAGAATCTGGAAGCGCTCGACCGCGGACTTGAGCCGGCGGTAAATGGAGGTGTAGCGACTCCACGCCCCGCGCTCACCAGCGTTGATGCGGATTCATCCCCGGAATCATTTGGAGCAAACTCTGACCTGCGCTTATCGCGCGAAGAGTTGCTAAAGGCGAGCGGCCTAAAAGATGCACAGTTAGTCGAACTTGAATCATTTGGATTTATCGCTCTTCGTGGCCGTCATTACGATGGCGATGCGCTATCAGTAGCAACAGCCGTTGCTGAGATGGCGAGCTTTGGGATTGAGGCCCGTCACCTTCGCTCATTTAAATCAGCTGCCGATCGTGAGATTGGTCTAATCGAACAAGTTATTACTCCGATCAACCGACAGAAGAGCTCAGATTCCAAGGCACGAGCTGAGGAAGTACAGAAGCAGATCGCATCGCTCTCGGTTCGTCTCCATGCATCTCTGGTTCGCACCGGTCTAAATCGACCACGTTAATTACCTATGTTAAATTTTTGATGTTCAATATCGATTTGATAATTGTTAAATCACTTAGAGCGGGCCTTTAGAGATGATGGTAAATATGGAGGTCGTTGGCGTCCGTATTGAGATGCCCTCCAATCAACCGATCGTGCTTTTAAAGGAAGTTGAGGGCTCAAGGTTTCTTCCAATTTGGGTCGGAGCGGTAGAAGCGACTGCCATCGCATTTGCACAACAAGGCATGCTCGCTCAGCGCCCGCTTACCCACGATCTAATCGCCAACATATTAGAGGCGGCAGATCTCACTATGACCGCGGTACAGATCATCGAGTTAAAGGATGGAATTTTCTACGCAGAGATAGCGATTCGCACTGAGAGCGGAACCTTTCTTAAAATTAGCGCCCGACCTTCCGATGCGATTGCGATCGCGCTGCGCACAAAGAGCAATATCCTCGCTGACTCAGATCTCCTGGACCAGGTCGGCATAGATATCCCAGAGCGGTTGATCGGGGAGGGCGAAGGCGGCGAATTTAACGCTAGCGGCACTGGCTCGGATGGCGAGTTGGAGCGCTTTCGCGAGTTCTTAGATCAGATAAATCCAGAAGACTTTGCTGGCTAGCGCTCAGAAGTCTCACTCTCTACTTGAGGTTTGCCCCGTGTCGGTCGTTGTTCCTGGGGCCTCTGGATCGTAACCTTAGGCTCTGCTAAAGACCACTTCCCCAAGAGAATCGAGCAAAGGTGACCTCCCCAGTTACTCCCGAGCAAGTTAATGAGATCGGCTACCGCGGCGCTACTGCATGCGCTGCGGCGGGAATTTCCTATCGCCAATTAGATTATTGGGCGAGAACCGGTCTGCTCGAACCTAGCGTTCGTACCGCAAGTGGTTCTGGTACTGCGCGACTCTATGGGTTCCGAGATATTTTAGTTTTAAAGATTGTAAAGCGCTTACTCGATGCAGGAATCTCACTTCAGAATATTCGCACAGCGGTAACGCACTTGCGCAGCAGGGGAGTAACGGAGTTAGAGAGCATTACCTTAATGAGCGATGGCGCTTCGATCTATGAATGTGCCAGCGCAGATGAAATCGTAGATCTACTGCAAGGTGGACAAGGCGTCTTCGGTATCGCAGTTGGTAAAGTTTGGCATGAGGTTGAGGGTTCACTTGCTTCACTGCAGGGCGAGTTCAATGGTGAAACGGTTAGCCCTGCCGGTGGTGAAAGTAACGATGAGCTTTCACTACGTCGAAAGGCGAAAGGCGCCTAATACACCTATTCTTCCCCTACAGAACTAGCCATGGGAATTGCTCCCTGGTTAACTAATTTGGGGAGCGGTAATGAGTAACGAAAGTGGCGGATTTGCCTCGCGCCATATCGGCCCCAAATCCGCAGATGAATTGCAGATGCTCAACCAACTTGGCTATAAAGATATCGAATCTTTTATTCAAGACGTTGTGCCTGAAAATATTCGTATCGCAAAAGAACTCTCGCAGACTTTGGATGGTCCGAGAAGTGAAGTTGAGGTAATTGCTGAGCTGCGATCTATCGCCTCAGAGAACAAAGTTTTCCGCTCTCTTATTGGTACCGGTTACTACGGAACGATCGTTCCACCAGTGGTAAAGCGCAATGTTCTTGAGAACCCAGCCTGGTACACCGCATATACACCGTATCAACCAGAAATTTCCCAAGGACGTTTGGAGGCGCTCTTCGCCTTCCAAACTATGATCTGCGAGTTAACAGCGCTAGATATATCCAATGCTTCAATGTTGGATGAGAGTACAGCGGCCGCGGAAGCGATGACTCTCGCCCGTCGCGCATCAAAAATGAGTGATGATGCAGTTTTTCTAATTGAAGAGCACGTCCATCCGCAGACTAAAGCGGTGGTGATAACGCGGGCGAAACCACTCGGAATCAAGGTCGTTGAAGTTGATTCTGGACATGTTGTTCGAGATGGTTTCGAAGGTGAGTTCTTCGGCGCCCTCCTTCAATATCCAGATACAACAGGCACAGTGATTGATTACGCCAGCTTTGCAGATTTTGCACATTCGCGAGATGCGTTAGTTATCGCCGCAACTGACCTGCTGGCGCTGACCTTGCTCAAAGCTCCAGGGGAGTGGGGCGCAGATATCGCAGTTGGCACCGCACAACGCCTCGGCGTACCAATGGGATTTGGTGGACCGCATGCCGGTTTCTTAGCGGTTCGTTCAGGTTTGGAACGTTCCATGCCCGGCCGTTTAGTAGGTCAGAGTATTGATGCCACTGGTAAGCCAGCTTTTCGATTGGCGCTGCAAACTCGCGAGCAACATATCCGGCGGGATAAGGCGACATCTAATATCTGTACCGCGCAAGTTCTACTCGCCAATATGAGCGCTTTCTACGCGATGTGGCACGGACCAATCGGTCTGCGCAAGATTGCAGAGCGGGTAAATGGTTTTGCCGCAAGGTTGCATGCTGCAACGGGTAATCGTGAAGATGTCGTCTTCGACACCGTGCAAATAGTTGTTGATGATGCTGAAGTAATTCATCAGCGCGCACAAGCGAAGGGAATCAACTTCGCAAAGGTAAGCAAGACCGAAGTTCGCATTGCCTTCGATGAAGAAACTACTGAAGCTCTCTTCTTGGAAGTTCTTGAGGTCTTGGATTTAAGGGATGCAACAGGGGCGGTGATTCCCGAGAAGTTTCTTCGTGAGAGCAAGTATTTAACGCACCCAGTCTTTAACTCGAATCAGAGCGAGACTGCAATGATGCGATACTTAAGGAATTTGGCTGATAAAGATCTAGCCCTGGATCGCACCATGATTCCTTTAGGTTCTTGCACCATGAAATTAAATTCAGCGACCGAAATGGAAGCGGTGACGTGGCCCGAGTTTGCCTCCCTGCACCCATTTGCACCCGTTGAACAGACCGTAGGTTCAAGGAAATTGATCGAGCAACTATCTAAGTGGTTGGTGACAATTACGGGCTACGACGCGGTCTCGCTGCAGCCAAATGCAGGTAGCCAAGGTGAGTTTGCTGGATTGCTGGCGATCCGTAATTACCACGATTCGCGCGGTGATCAGAGCAGAAATATCTGTTTGATCCCATCGAGTGCGCACGGTACAAATGCAGCTTCGGCGGTAATGGCCGGTATGCAGGTAGTCGTTATTGATTGTGACGAGAACGGGAATGTTTCAATTGCAGATATCAAGCAGAAGATCACAGAACACGGCAGCGCTTTAGCAGCTTTAATGATCACCTATCCGTCAACGCATGGCGTCTTTGAGACCGCGGTCTCTGAAATCTGCGCATTGATTCATGATGCAGGTGGTCAGGTATATGTGGATGGCGCAAATTTAAATGCGCTAGTTGGCGTGTCTCAACCTGGAAAATTCGGCGCCGATGTTTCTCATTTAAATCTGCATAAGACATTTGCGATTCCACACGGGGGAGGAGGGCCAGGAGTAGGGCCAGTTATTGTTCGCGCACATCTAGCGCCGTTCTTGCCTAACCATCCGCTC
>JAQCAO010000002.1 GCA_027731885.1 Actinomycetota bacterium
AAGTTATTCTCTCCGGATCAGATTTAGAAACATCAAGTAAATCTTTTTTTAAAGCTGATATTTCTCAACCAGGAAAAATCTTAGTGCCTGGAAAATTGTTAGCGGAGATCTCTAGGTCGCTTCCAAATAAAACGATCACAATCGCACTAGATGGATCCCGCGTCTTAGTAACCTCAGGATCGGCGAAATTTACCCTTCCTACACTTTCAATATCTGAATACCCAGCCCTACCCGAACTACCTGAAACAACCGGAGTTGTTACCAGCGATCTCTTTGCAACAGCGGTGGCACAAGTAGCAATTGCAGCCGGCAAAGATGATTCGCTACCAACACTCACAGGTGTGCACGTTGAAATAAATGAAGACGTTGTGACTTTGGCAGCAACCGATAGATACCGCCTTGCCGTCCGCGAATTTACTTGGCAACCAACAACGCCGGGGCTTTCTACAACATCACTTTTACGTGGCCGCACAATTGCAGATGCCGCAAAATCACTAACTGGATCAAAAAACGTTTCACTATCTTTCGCTCCTAACACCAGCAACGATCGCCTCGCTGGTTTTGCCGGAGAAGGCAAGTCGATGACCTCGCGAATGTTGGACGGCACATTCCCTCCATACCGCCACTTACTTCCACAAGATGTCACCACGACCGCAATTGTTGAAGTTGCACCGTTCTTAGATTCAGTTCGACGCGTTGCGTTGGTAACCGATAAAACAGTTCCGCTCCGCTTGGAATTTGCAAATAACACCGTCTCACTTGAAGCTGGTGCTGGCGAAGAAGCGCAAGCGACAGAAGCGATAGAAATATTGTTAAACGGCGAACCTATTTCCATCGCTTTCAACCCAGTGTTTCTAGCAGACGGTCTACAAGCTGTAGGTACTGCTTTTGTACAAATTTCATTCACTGGATCAAATAAGCCAGCGATTCTCAGCGGCAAATCAGATCGCGACGGTAAGGTAATTGAAAATTACCGTTACTTGTTGATGCCAATGCGTTACGCATCATAATTACTTTAAAGATTTTATCGGGAGCATAAAAGTGCGCGTCACCAAATTAGCGCTGACCAACTTCCGCTCTTATAAAAACTTAGAGTTGGAATTTGCTCTCGGACCGACCACATTCATCGGCGACAATGGTTCTGGCAAGACCAATATCGCTGAAAGCTTGATCTATCTGGCATACCTGTCATCTCACCGAACCTCCCAAAACCTGCCACTTTTAAATTTAGGTAGCGAGCAAGCGATTATTCGGGCAGAGATAGAAAGCGAGAACCGAACACTGCAAGTAGATCTTGAGATAAATGCATCGAAGGCTAATCGCGCCCGTCTAAACCAAAACCCCACAAAATCACAACGCGAGATATTAGGCGCCTTACAAGTTATCTACTTTTCACCGGAAGATTTAGATCTAGTACGCGGCGAACCAACACACCGCCGTGATTTCCTCGACAAATTGTTAATCACCCGCGCCCCACGTTTAGCTGGAGTTATCAGTGATTACGAGAGAGTTGTTAAACAAAGAAACACCTTATTAAAAACCCGCGCCCCCGAAAACACACTCGCCCCTTGGAGTGAACAGTTAATTGATTTAGGCGCACAATTAAGCGCCGAGCGAGTCTCCCTGGTTGAAGCCCTAAACCCTTATGTCGCGGCTAATTACGCTAATTTAAACGAGGTGAAACCCGCATCAATTTCTTACAAATCCAGCACCGAAGGTTTAAACACCAACACTGAATCTAATTTACAACTGCTGACCAAGCGACAATTAGAAGTATCTCGCCAAGAGATAGAACGTGGCGTTTCATTAATCGGGCCACACCGCGATGATTTACATTTACAACTCGGTGACTTCCCTGCCAAAGGTTATGCCAGCCACGGTGAATCCTGGTCGATGGCGATTTCTTTACGTATTGGTTCGTACAATTTACTTAAATCAGAAGGTGCTGAACCAGTATTAATCCTCGATGATATTTTTGCGGAGTTAGACACTATTCGTCGCCAACAATTGATATCGGTTACCCAGATGGCGGAGCAGACTTTTATAACCGCCGCGGTTGAAAGCGACCTACCTGCTGAATTACTATCAAGTAAATATTACGTAACCCCCGGAGTTGTTTCGAAAGAGAGGTCAGCCAATGAGTAAACGCGATTTGGCTCTTGATCTCTTCCGCAGCTATAAAACTGGATTTATAAAGAAATCAAAACCGATTCAAGAGCGCACCAACACTCCAGGTGACCCAACCCTAATTAGTGAAGTTATGTCAGATCTAATCAATCAACGCGATTGGCATTTAGGAATTGCTGAAGGAACTTTATTTTCAACCTGGAAAGAGATTGTTGGTGAAGATATTGCCTCACACACAACGCCAATTTCACTTCTTGATGGCGCACTTCTTATTCAATGTTCCTCAACCGCATGGGCCACACAGTTAAACGCTGTGGGACAAAATTTACTAAATACAATTCAAAGCTCCACACCTGGAGCCGGGGTAACTTCCCTCGCCTTTATTGGCCCGCAAGCGCCATCTTGGAAGCGAGGTTTGCGGACAATCAAGAACGAGCGCGGGCCGCGCGATACCTACGGTTAGAGCGCCTTAAATACCCCTAACCCACTAGGAACCCTCACCCACGCTCAGAAAATGGCGCATTTGCCACACCTATGGCTTTTTATGGCTAGCAGGCTTTTCAATTACCGATAGGATTACCAGGCTCAATGAAGGAATTCCCCTTCTAGGCGTGTTTTAAAGCCAGAACCAGATTTAGAAGGAGCTTTAGTGACGAAGCAAGCCGGCGGATATGACGCCAGTTCGATCACTGTCCTTGAGGGGCTCGACGCCGTACGCAAGCGCCCCGGCATGTATATCGGCTCAACTGGCGAACGCGGCCTCCACCACCTTGTCTATGAAGTAGTCGATAACTCAGTTGATGAAGCGCTCGCCGGTTATTGCGATGAAATAAATGTAACTTTAATGGAAGACGGATCTTTGCAATGCGTCGATAACGGCCGCGGAATTCCAGTTGATATCCACCCAGTTGAAAAGAAACCTGCTCTTGAAGTCGTTCTTACCGTTTTACACGCCGGCGGAAAATTCGGCGACGGAGGTTACTCGGTATCTGGTGGCTTACACGGCGTTGGAATTTCTGTAGTCAACGCGCTATCAACTGATTTATCTGTACAAGTTCAGCGCGATGGTTTCTTTTGGAGCCAAGAATATAAATTAGGTGTACCAACTGCGCCAGTTAAAAAAGGTGGCACATCCGAGAAGACCGGAACCACTGTTCAATTCTGGCCATCTGCTGAAATTTTTGAAACTACAGATTTCTCATTTGAGATTTTATCTACTCGTTTCCGCGAAATGGCATTTTTAAATAAAGGCCTACGTTTAACCCTCACAGATCTGCGCCCCGGCCACGTCGACGAAAAAGGCGAACCGCTTCGCGTTAATTACAAATACGATGGCGGTATCGCCGACTTTGTGAAGCATTTAAATTCAACACGTGGTGAGACCCATAAATCAATTATCTTCTTAGACGGCGAAGATAAGAAAGCCAAACTATCGCTAGAAGTTGCGATGCAATGGAACGCAGGTTTCTCTGAATCTGTCTACACCTTCGCAAACACGATTCACACCCACGAAGGTGGCGCGCACGAAGAAGGCTTCCGTACCGCGTTAACTTCAGTTGTTAATAAATTTGGCGAAGAAGCAGGTTTCATTCGCAAGAAAGAAGATCGCTTAACTGGCGATGATGTTCGCGAAGGCTTAACTGCAATCGTCTCAATTAAATTGGCAGAACCACAATTTGAAGGACAGACGAAGACCAAATTAGGTAACACTGAAGCAAAATCTTTTACCCAAAAGTGCGTAAATGAATTTTTAACCCAATGGTTTGAACAGAACCCACAAGAAGGTAAAGATATTGTCCGTAAAAGCATTGACGCTGCTGCAGCTCGTGTAGCAGCGCGTAAAGCGCGCGATTTATCCCGCAACCGCAAAGGGTTGCTGGAAGGCCGTGGCATGCCCGGCAAATTAGCTGATTGCCAATGGACCGATCCAGCAAAGTGCGAGCTTTATATAGTCGAAGGTGACTCTGCGGGTGGATCAACAAAAGGTGGACGCGATTCACGTAACCAAGCAGTGTTGCCGATCCGCGGAAAGATTCTTAACGTTGAAAAAGCACGCATCGATCGCGTCTTGCAAAACAATGAAGTACAAGCGTTAATCACTGCACTTGGAACAGGCGTGCACGAAGATTTCGATATTGAAAAACTGCGATATCACAAAATCATCTTGATGGCCGATGCCGATGTTGATGGACAACATATCCGCACACTGCTTTTAACTTTGCTATTCCGCTTTATGCGCCCATTGATTGAAAATGGCTATGTTTACCTAGCCCAACCACCACTTTATAAAATCAAATGGGGCGGTAAAGATGAAGTTCAATACGCTTTCTCTGATCGCGAGCGAGATGGCATGATCAAGATTGGTTTAGATGCCGGCAAGCGTTTACCAAAAGATGACGGTATACAGCGCTTTAAAGGTCTAGGCGAAATGCCTGCGAAAGAACTTTGGGATACAACCATGGATCCAGAACATCGTGTGTTAATTCAAGTAACTCTTGATGACGCAGCAGCTGCAGACGATCTCTTCTCAGTCTTAATGGGTGAAGATGTAGAACAACGCCGTGCATTTATTCAACGCAACGCTAAAGATGTTAGATTTTTGGATATTTAAATGGCTGAAGATAAGACTCCGGTAGACCGTACCGGCATGGCCAACCCGGGCCATGATTTCGATCGTATTGAAACAGTTGACCTACAAGTCGAAATGGCCCGCTCTTATCTTGATTATGCAATGTCAGTTATCGTCGGACGCGCACTGCCTGATGTACGCGATGGTTTAAAACCAGTTCACCGCAGAGTTTTATATGCAATGTACGACGCGGGTTATCGTCCAGATAAAGGTTATTACAAATCTTCTCGCATCGTCGGTGATGTCATGGGTAATTATCATCCACACGGCGACGGTGCGATTTATGACACCGTAGTTCGCTTGGCTCAGCACTGGTCATTGCGCTATCCATTGGTAGATGGCAACGGAAACTTTGGTTCTCCCGGCAACGATCCGGCCGCAGCAATGCGTTACACAGAGGCTCGTTTATCTCCTATCGCAATGGAGATGATGCGCGATATCGATGAAGATACCGTCAACTTTTCACCAAATTACGATGGCCGCTCTAAAGAACCAGATGTTCTACCGAGCCGCTTTCCAAACTTATTAGTAAACGGTTCTGCCGGTATCGCAGTCGGTATGGCGACGAATATTCCGCCACACAATCTGCGCGAGATCACCGAAGGCGTTATCTACTCACTTAACAACCCAGATCTAAAACCAGAAGCACTTCTTGTCGAACTACTAAAAATTGTTAAAGGCCCAGATTTCCCAACTAAAGCTTTAATTGTTGGACGCACCGGGATCGAAGAGGCATACCGCACAGGTCGCGGATCAGTGACAATGCGCGCAGTCGTTCAAGTTGAAGAAATCAATAAGCGCACCTGTTTAGTAGTTAGCGAGCTTCCGTACCAAGTAAACCCAGATAACCTCGCACTTAAGATCGCTGAGTTAGTTAAAGATGGCAAAATAAAAGGCATCGCTGATGTACGTGATGAAGGTAATGAGCGCCTAGGACAACGCCTTGTAATCGTTCTGCAATCTTCAGCAATTCCAAAGGTTGTCTTAAATAATCTTTATAAGCAGACCCAATTGCAAGATACTTTCGGCGCAAATATGTTGGCGCTCGTCGATGGTGTGCCACGCACGCTGCGCCTCGATGAATTTATCAAGTTCTACATCCAGCATCAGGTCGAAGTAATCATTCGCCGTACCAAATACCGTTTAGCTGAGAAAGAAAAGCGCGCTCATATTCTGCAAGGTTATTTAAAAGCACTTGATGCCCTCGATGCTGTTATTGCTTTAATCCGCGCTTCAACAACACCTGAAGAAGCGCGTACCGGCCTTATGAAGTTACTCGATGTTGATGAAGTACAAGCAAATGCAATCCTGGATATGCAATTGCGCCGTATTGCAGCCCTGGAACGCCAAAAGATTAACGATGAATACAACGGCCTTATGGCCGATATCGTTGAACTCAATGAGATCTTGGCAAGTGAAGCAAAACAGCGCCAGATAATCATTTCAGAGCTCACCGAGCTAACTGCAAAGTATGGCGACGTGCGCCGCACACAGATTGTGGCGAGCGAAGGCGATTTCTCGGCAGAAGATTTGATTCCAGATCAAGACGTTGTCGTGACAATCACCCGCACGGGCTACGCCAAGCGCACCAACGCCGATCTTTATAAGACACAACGCCGTGGCGGCCGTGGCGTAAAAGGTGCAGCGCTTAAGCAAGATGATGTGGTCGATCACTTTTTTGTTGCCAGCACACACGATTGGTTATTGTTCTTTACCAACCAAGGTCGCGTTTATCGCGCCAAAGTGCACGAGCTTCCAGATGCGGGTCGCGATGCACGCGGCCAACACGTCGCAAATTTAATGGCTTTTAAATCCAACGAGACCATCGCACAAGTTTTATCATTTAAAGATTACAACGCATCTCCTTACTTAGTCCTTGCTACCAAAACTGGTTTGGTTAAAAAGACTCCACTGATTGAATATGATTCACCGCGTACTGGCGGCTTGATTGCAATCTCGCTAAAACCAGGTGACGAAGTTGTCTCTGCTGCACTTATCAATCAAGGTGATGAGCTACTTCTTGTATCTAAGAAAGCAATGTCACTTCGATTTGCCGCAGATGAAGAATCGCTACGCCCAATGGGTCGCTCAACAAGCGGTGTTATCGGAATGAAGTTCCGTGCCGGTGATGAACTTTTGACAATGGCGCGAATTAATTCGCAATCTGTAAATGCATTTGTGTTAACCGCAACCGATGGCGGATACGGAAAGAAGACTCCGCTTGATGAATATCGCTTACAAGGTCGTGGTGGAATCGGCATTAAAGCTGCGAAGATTGATGAGAATTCACGCGGTTCATTAGTTAGCGCACTTGTTCTTGCCGACACAGATGAAATTTTGGCGATAACTTCCGCCGGCACCGTGATGCGCACGCCAGCGGCCGAGGTGCGCCAGACCGGCCGCGATTCAATGGGCGTTCGCTTGGTAAACCTCGATGAAGGCGTCGCACTGGTCTCT
Organism: Actinomycetota bacterium; assembly: GCA_027731885.1. Taxonomy (GTDB): domain Bacteria; phylum Actinomycetota; class Actinomycetes; order Nanopelagicales; family Nanopelagicaceae; genus Planktophila. The sequence continues at coordinate 7,214 of JAQCAO010000002.1, forward strand.
GTTACACAGAACCAGGAAGATGAGATTTCCGCTAAATAACGCTACGCTGTCGCCTTCTGCGCTAAGGCGTGCGTTTTGGTCTCTTGGAGAAGTTCAAGTAACCTAGCGCTTCTGCAATAAAGAGCGATCTTTCTTGCGGGCCCATAGCTCAGCCTGGTTAGAGCGCTTCCCTGATAAGGAAGAGGTCGGTGGTTCAAGTCCACCTGGGCCCACCCGTTCTAATACGGGGACCTAGCTCAATTGGTAGAGCACCGCCTTTGCAAGGCGGGGGTTAGGGGTTCGATTCCCCTGGTCTCCACATGACAACAACAGCAACTCTGCACACATCACTCGGTGATATCGTCATTGAGCTCTACCCAAATCACGCACCAAAGACAGTTGCAAACTTTGTTGAACTCGCAACCGGTGCAAAAGAGTGGACCGATCCGCGCGACGGAAAGAAAACAACTGCGAAGCTGTACGACGGCACAATTTTTCACCGCGTCATCGCAGGTTTCATGATTCAAGGTGGAGATCCACTCGGAAAAGGTTTCGGCGGACCTGGTTACCAATTCGCTGACGAATTCCACGGCGAACTTCAATTCGATGCGCCATACATTCTTGCAATGGCGAACTCAGGACCAGGAACAAACGGTTCACAATTCTTCATTACCGTTGCACCAACAACTTGGTTAAACCGCAAGCACACTATCTTCGGAGCAGTTAAAGACGCTGCTTCCCAGGCTGTTGTAGATAAGATCGGTTCAACACCGACAGGCGCACAAGATGTTCCTGTAACACCAGTTGTTATCAATAGCGTAACTATTGCTTAAGTAAACACTGATGTATCAAATGAAGCGTTCTGCAACGCTTTCATTAATCCTGATCATTTCTGCTGCTTATGTAGCGGACCGGATATATCCGCAACTTTATGAATACACCGCGCTTTTCGGACCGCTAGTTCAATCCGGAGAAGTCTGGCGACTCTTCACAGTGGCCTTGGTGCACGGCGGGTTGACACATTTATTTTTCAACATGTTCACACTGCTTGTTTTAGGTAATCCAATTGAGGCAGCGCTCGGCAAACCCCGTTTTCTTATAATCTTTTTTGTATCGCTCTTAACTGGCTCGCTCTCCTCGGTCTATCTCAGCAGCTATCCATATGTATCTGTTGGAGCATCTGGCGCGGTCTTTGGTTTATTCGGAGCCTTTATTGCAATGCGCAAGATGATCCACGAGGGCGTGCGCGACATTTACTTAATCATCGGCCTCAACTTCATATTCGGCTTCATCTTGGGCGGAGTCGACTGGCGAGCCCACCTGGGAGGCCTCGTCGGGGGTTATCTAACAACCACGGTTTTGCTGCGAATTACACGCGTGTAATTCCTCCACACCTGTGCACAAGTTCTGTGGATAACTCGAGAGTAAGTAATTTAAGGGATTTTGCAGCGCAGGGACTGTAAAAGGTTTTTCCTCAGTTCCTAGCAAGAAATCCCTTAAATATTTTTAACGCTGCGAAGCAGAACCTGAGCTACATCGAGGACTTCAACATCGCTCTCTCTCGCAACCATTCCGTCACCAACCATTACGCGACAGAACGGACAAGCGACTGCAACTTCTTCTGCGCCAGTTGAAATAGCTTCATCAACGCGATTTAAATTAATCCGTGTACCAATCTTCTCTTCCATCCACATACGGCCGCCACCGCCACCACAGCAGAATGAACGCTCTTGATTACGCGGCATCTCTGTTACATCACATCCGGATGCTTCAAGTAATTCGCGCGGTGGTGCATAGATCTGATTGTGTCGACCCAAGTAACAAGGATCGTGATAAGTCAATTTCTTCTCGCTCTTATGCGGACTTGGCTTTAAACGCTTCTCTTTTATTAAAGTATTTAACAATTGCGCATGGTGCAACATCTCAAGTTCAAAACCGCTCTGTGCATAATCACGGCCAATTGTTGTAAAGCAATGTGGACAAGTAACAACGACTTTCTTCTTACCCTTTGGACGACCCGTAAAAACTTCGTTAAATGTTTCGATATTTTCGCGCGATAAGATTTGATATAAGAACTCATTACCTGAGCGACGCGCTGGATCTCCTGTGCAAGTCTCGCGCTTACCTAAGACTGCAAAGTTAACGCCGGCCATATATAAAAGCTCAGCAACAGCTTTTGTAGTTTTCTTGGCGCGTTCTTCGTAGGCACCGGCGCAACCAACCCAGAACAAGTACTCAACTTCATCTGGCAGCACACCTTCAACAACGCGAACCGGGAAGTCACATTCGGCAATCCAACCTTCGCGATCTTGTTTATTCGCACCCCAAGGATTACCGGCTTTTTCCAAATTACGGAAAGTGCCGCCGAGTTCAGATGGAAATTCTGATTCAACTAAAACCTGGAAGCGGCGCATATTTACAATGTGATCTACGTGTTCAATGTCGACCGGACATTCATTTACGCATGCACCACACATGGTGCAAGACCAGAGAACATCAAGTGAAATAGGGCCGTTTTCGCCAACTATCGCTTCACTTTCAACCACCTTGGCCATTGCATGATCGCGCATCGCCATAATCAAAAGCTTCGGCGAAAGCGGTTTATCAGTGTGCCAAGCAGGGCATTGCGATTGGCAACGTCCGCACTCAGTACAAGAAGTCATATCAAGCAGGCCTTTCCAAGAAATATCTTGGCGGTTGCCTAAACCAAAGACATCATCTTCGGCTGGATCTTCAAAGTTAACTGGCTGTCCTTTAGAAAGCATTTCGGGAAGCGCACCAAGTGAATTACTGCCATCACTATTGCGCTTGTAATAAATATTAAAGAAGGCCAAGAAGCGATGCCAGGCAATACCCATTGTCAGATTGCTAGCAATAACGATAAACCAAGCCATGGAGATAACAATCTTTGCGGTGGCGACCCAAACAATTGCGTTCTCTATAGCTGCTTCACTCAAACCTTGAAATACCAGAACCGCCGGCCAAGAAATTGCAAAGTGCCAGTTCCAACTTGTCTCACCAGCGTTGGCACCTTCTAAACCGCGAAGTGCGAATACACAAAATACAATCGCTAAAATTGTTGCTTCGACGTAATACGCTTTCCACATTCCAGAACCAGCGAACCGATTTAACATTCTAAAACGTGTGACTTGGCGGATTCCGATCAGAGTCACAATTCCCACACCAGTGGCAAGCGCGATAAATTCAGTGAAGAGCTCATAAACAACCCAATGGCCAATCAGCGGCAATATAAAATCAGGATTAATAACCTGGCCGTATGCCATAACCAAAGTTCCAAAGAGCGCACCGAAACCGATCATCACAAACCAGTGCGCAATTCCCGTTGCAGTGAAGTTGAGCATCTTGGTGTGGCCCATAACTTCTTTCAACATATTTCTTAAACGCGCACCACCATCACCGCTGCGAGTTGGATCTGGTTGGCCCTTGCGATAAATCCCAATCAGCTGGCGCACTCGAATAGTGAGTAGAACTATCGCGACAACTGTGATCGCATACGAGATTGAGGCCAGAGCGAGTTGCATAACGCGAGGTTACCGAGGTGGCGCGTGATTTACCCGATCTTGGCGCCTTCGGAATTCGCCAGGAAAGCCGACTGTAAAGAGCTTTTCCCAGTCGGCGTCTGGCGAATTCCGAACCCGGGAATATCTAGGCAAAGGCGCGAGTTATACGGGATGGCCCAAACTTGAGTCGCTCCGACTCACTCTTTCGAGTAAGATCGACTCAGGTTAGACCAGCCTCAACCCCAGATCGGGCTTGAGATGAGCTAAAAAGTTCAATTAGGCAAGAAATAAGCAAAAGGAGCAATACAAATGGCTAGAGCAGTCGGAATCGACCTCGGAACAACAAATAGCTGCGTATCGGTACTCGAAGGTGGAGAACCAACGGTTATCGCCAACGCAGAAGGCGCTCGCACAACCCCATCGATCGTAGCCTTCGCAAAAAATGGCGAAGTTCTCGTCGGTGAAGTTGCTAAGCGCCAATCAGTGACCAACGTTGAACGCACAATCCGTTCCGTAAAGCGTCACATGGGTACTAACTGGTCAATGGATATTGATGGCAAGAAGTACACACCACAAGAAATTTCTGCACGTATCCTGCAAAAGCTAAAGCGCGATGCTGAGGCATATCTCGGTGAAACAGTGACAGATGCAGTTATCACTGTGCCTGCATATTTTTCGGATGCAGAACGTCAAGCAACTAAAGAAGCTGGCGAAATCGCCGGGCTTAATGTCCTGCGCATTATCAACGAACCAACTGCAGCAGCGCTTGCATACGGTCTTGATAAAGCAGATCAAGAACAAACAATTTTGGTATTCGACTTAGGCGGTGGAACCTTCGATGTTTCACTTCTAGAAATTGGCGACGGTGTTGTTGAAGTTAAAGCAACTGCTGGCGATAACCACCTTGGTGGAGATGATTGGGATCAAGCACTTGTTGATCACTTGGTTCAAACATTCGGTTCAAAGAATGGAATTGATTTAACTAAAGATAAGATGGCGATGCAAAGAATTCGTGAAGCTGCTGAAAAAGCAAAGATCGAACTCTCATCATCACAACAAGCATCAATCAACCTGCCATACATCACAGTTGATGCCGAGAAGAACCCACTCTTCCTTGACGAGACTCTGACACGTGCCCAATTCCAAACACTTACCGCGCCATTGCTTGAGCGTTGCAAGAAGCCTTTCCAGCAAGTACTAAAAGATTCTGGAATCGCAATTGCCAACATCAAGAGCGTTGTACTTGTTGGTGGATCAACTCGTATGCCCGCAGTCGTTGATTTAGTTCGCGACTTAACCGGCGGGAAAGAGCCAAATAAGGGCGTAAACCCTGATGAAGTAGTCGCAGTTGGCGCATCACTTCAAGCAGGTGTTCTTAAGGGTGAAGTTAAAGATGTATTGCTTCTCGATGTAACACCACTGACACTTGGTATTGAAACCAAGGGTGGAGTTATGACCAAGATGATCGAGCGCAACACAACTATCCCGACCAAGCGCAGCGAAATCTTCACAACTGCTGATGACAATCAGCCTGCTGTGCAGATCCAGGTCTACCAAGGCGAGCGTGAAATGGCTGCTTACAACAAGAAGCTGGGCATGTTCGAGCTAACTGGAATCGCACCAGCGCCACGCGGAGTCCCACAAGTTGAAGTTACCTTCGACATTGATGCAAACGGAATCGTTCACGTTGGTGCAAAAGATCTCGCAACCGGCAAAGAACAATCAGTCACAATCAGTGGTGGATCTGCTCTTTCCAAGGAAGAGATCGATCGCATGATGGCAGATGCCGAATCACACGCTGCAGAAGATAAGCAACGTCGCGAAGAAGCAGAAATCCGCAACAACGGAGATTCACTTGTCTACCAGACTGAAAAATTCATTGCAGATAATGCAGAGAAACTTTCTGAAGGTGAAGCAGCCGAGAAGAAGACCGAAGTTGAAGCAGCACTTGCTGAACTTAAGACTTCTCTTGGTGGCGCAAACTTTGAATCAATCAAGTCAAATACTGAAAAGGTAGCAACGCTTAGCCAAGCACTTGGCGCTGCGATGTATGCAGCTGCGAGTGCAGCCGGTGAAGGCGCACCATCAGAAGATGGCGTTGAAGATGCTGAGGTAGTTGACGAAGGCAAGGCCTAAAGATGTCGGATGCGACAACAACTGAGGAAGTAGAGGATGCAGTAGAGGCTGCCCCGGTTCAGGAGACTGATCCGGTGGCAGCGCTCACCGCTGATTTACAACGACTTCAAGCAGAGTATGCCAATTACCGAAAGCGTGTAGAACGCGATCGCGCGCTGGCACACGAGCTCGCAATCGGCGCAGTCTTAACTGAATTTCTTGCGACTTTAGATGATATTGATCGCGCTACCGAACACGGTGAGTTAACTGGTGGATTTAAATCTGTTTCAGATCAGATCACCGCAATCACAACTCGACTAGGTTTGGAAAAGTACGGCACAACTGGTGATGCATTTGATCCGCAAGTTCACGAAGCGCTAATACATGACACCAGTACTGAAGTCTCAGTTCCAACTGCGACAAAGATCTTGCAGCCCGGATATAAATATAAAGAACGTATCCTGCGCCCGGCTCGAGTTGCAGTTACTGATCCTGCCGAAACGACCGCGGAGTAACAAACTTCTATGGCCGCTAAAGACCTTTACGAAAAGGATTTCTACAAGATCTTGGGCGTTGGCAAATCTGCCACCAGCGATGAGATTAAGAAGAAATACCGTTCTTTAGCTCGAGAACTCCATCCAGATAAGACTAAGGGCGATGGCTCGTTAGAGGAGAAGTTTAAAGCGGTTTCTGAGGCCTACGACATCTTGTCAGATGGGAAAAAGCGCGCAGAATACGACCAAGCTCGCGACATGTTTGAGCGCGGAGGTTTTCGCGCACCACAAGGCGGTCAGAATTTCCAGGGTGGAGATTTCTCTGACATCTTCGGTGGCGGAAATCCGCAAGATATCTTCGCCAATTTATTTGGTGGCGGCGGTCGACGCGGCCCACGTAAAGGACAAGATCTACAAACTGAAGCGACTATTACCTTTAAAGAAGCGGCATTTGGCACCACTTTGGAACTTCGCTTATCTGCCGATGGCGGCCCAACACAAACTATTTCAGCGCGCGTTCCGGCAGGTGTAAACGATGGCGCAAAGATTCGCGTTAAAGGTAAAGGCGCAAAAGGTGAAGCTGGCCCAGGTGATTTATTTATCTTGCTAAGCGTTAAAGCACACCCAATTTTCTCTCGTAAAGGTGAGAACATCGCGCTGACGGTTCCGGTTACATTTACCGAAGCAGCACTTGGCGCTGATATCAAAGTCCCAACTTTAACTGGTGAAGAAGTAACCCTTCGTTTATCACCAGGAACATCAAATGGTCGAGTCCTTCGCGTTAAAGGACGCGGGATTACAAAGGGTGCAACGACCGGAGATTTACTTGTGACCGTTGAAGTACAAGTACCACAGAACTTACCGAGTGGCGCAGTCGATGCTCTAAAGAAATATGCTGAAGCAACTTCTGAAATAGATGTGCGAAGTGAGTTAAAAGGTAAGGCAGAGCTATGAGCGATGAACCGCAAGATAACAAAACGCCAGATGATGATGCCGGACTTTATGTAATTTCCGTTGCCGCCGAACTTTCCGGACTTCACCCACAAACTCTGCGTCAATATGATCGCTTAGGTTTAGTCTCTCCAAATAGAACCGTGGGACGCAATCGTCGTTACTCACTTCGCGATATCGCATCCCTGCGAATGGTGGGGCGTTTAGTCGGCGAAGGTATCAACCACGCAGGTATCAAGCGAATAATTGAACTTGAATCTGCGATGTCAAATATGGCAATAGAGGTTGCGCAGTTGCGCATTGAAGTTGATGCTCTTCTTAAAGAGAATCCACCTAAAACGCTAGCCACACGTAAAAAGAACGAAGTTATCGTTTATAAAGAAGAGAATTAATCGGTGTAGGCTCGTCCTTATGAGCGCACGCGATAAGTTAAAGAGCGAGATCGTAAATAAGGCTGTAGTACACGGAAAAGTCATTCTCTCTTCCGGTAAAGAGGCTGATTATTACGTTGATCTACGTCGCGTCACCCTAGATCACATTGCCGCACCTCTTGTTGGTGAAGTTATGTTGGAGCTTACAAAAGATTTAGATTACGAGGCAGTTGGCGGATTAACCCTTGGCGCAGATCCAGTTGCGACAGCGATGATGCATGTCGCTGCACGTAACGGCAGAGCGATTGATTCATTTGTTGTTCGCAAAGCTGAGAAAGCGCACGGGTTGCAACGTCGCATCGAAGGACCAGATGTTGTTGGTAAGCGCGTCTTAGCGGTTGAAGATACTTCCACAACAGGTGGATCTGTATTGACCGCAGTTGAGGCACTTATTGATGCCGGCGCAATTGTTGTGGGTGTTGCAGTAATCGTAGAACGCGGTGCCAAGCAAGCGATCCTCGACGCTGGTTACGAATACCGCGCAGCCTTCCAACTTGCAGATTTAGGTCTATAACTCTTAACTTCTGCAGTTATTAACTTAAATGACGCTTCGTGCGCCACTCCTTAAATACTTCAAAAACCATCGGAAGTAAAGTGATCAAGACAATAACGCCGACGACTCCGTAGATATATTTATCAGCAGATGTGCTCAGGGCATCGCCTAAAACATAACCAATTCCGATCGCGACTTCAGTCCAAATAATCGCACCGATCGCGTTCCAGGTAGAGAAAATTCTTCGATCTAACTGCACCACGCCACAAACTGGATTTATCAGGGTGCGCGCAAATGGAATAAAGCGGCCAAAAACTAAAGCTTTTCTTGGGCCGTACTTACCTAGCCATTTTTCAACGGTGCGGACCATCTTCTGATTAAAGAATCTACTGTCGGGGCGTTCAAAGAACTTTCTTCCATACTTCTTGCCAAACCAATAACCAACTTCGCCGCCAACTATCGCGGCGATCGGCGCCAAGGTAAAAAGTAAGGGCGCAGATAACTTCGCCTCGCCCAGCGCGATCGCACCTGCGCCAGATGCGGCGATCCCGGCAAGGAAGACGACCTCGCCGCCAGGAAAGACCAGTCCGATTAATAGACCGGTCTCCATAAAGATGATCGCCAAGACACCGATCAACCCCAAGGTAGAGATGGCCAAGTCGGCGTCGAAGAGGCTCCAGAAGGTATCCATTGCGGCAAGGTTAGCCGACCAACCAGTCCAGCCCCCCGCCAAAATTTCACATATAAAAGGTATATACGGCAAATTTTTGGCGTTTAGGGGTGGGTTATGCGTAAACTCTCGGCATCTTCGCGTCCGCACTCTAGAAAGGACGCCCTGACTCTCCAACGGAGGAGAACCAATGCGAGCATCTGCCGCCCTGTCCAATGTCGAAGTAACCGGCACCAATTTAAATATCACCTACGTCGTCCTAGCGATTTCACTACTCGCTCTCGCGATCGCTTGGGTTTTGCGCGCACAAGTCTTGGCAGCAAATGATGGAACCGCCAAGATGCGTGAAATTGCAGAAGCTGTGCAAGAAGGAGCCGCTGCATATCTTGCGCGCCAATTCCGTACGCTCTCCTATTTTGTTGGAATCGTTTTCTTTTTACTATTCGCTCTTCCCGCCGATACAACATCTATCCGCATCGGGCGCTCGCTCTTCTTCTTAATGGGTGCGGGCTTCTCCGCGCTCGTTGGATACAACGGTATGTGGCTCGCAGTTCGCGCAAATGTGCGCGTTGCTGAAGCTGCTCGCCAGAAGAATGCAGAGAAGGCGGTACAAATTGCTTTCCGTACTGGTGGAGTTGTCGGTATGACAACAGTCGGTCTTGGACTAATCGGTGCCGCAGGTGCAGTTGTTATCTTCCGCGAAAATGCCCCAACAGTTCTTGAAGGATTTGGTTTTGGTGCCGCAATGCTGGCGATGTTTATGCGCGTCGGTGGCGGAATCTTTACTAAGGCTGCAGATGTCGGCGCTGACCTTGTCGGTAAAGTTGAGAAAGGAATTCCTGAAGATGACCCACGCAACCCAGCAACAATCGCAGATAACGTCGGCGATAACGTCGGTGACTGCGCTGGTATGGCCGCTGACTTGTTCGAGTCATATGCAGTAACACTGGTTGCTGCACTTATCTTAGGTAAGGCTGCTTTCGGTAACGAAGGTTTGATCTATCCGCTGATCGTTCCAGCAATCGGAATCCTTACCGCAGTAATCGGTATCTTCCTTACCAAGATGCGTTCGACAGATAAATCGGCAATGAACGCAATTAACCGTTCATTCTTCTTATCAGCGGTGATCTCTGCAGGTCTTACAGGTCTTGCCACATTTACTTACCTACCTGCAAAACTTGATCAACTTACAAACTTCTCACCTCAAGTTTTAGAAGATGCTGGAAATATCAACCCACGCGTTCTTGCTTTTGGCGCAGTTCTAATCGGTATCGCACTTGCTGCAGCAATTCAGATATTAACTGGCTTCTTTACTGAAGTCGGAAAACGTCCAGTAAACGATGTTGCCGCATCTTCACAAACCGGTGCGGCCACAGTGCTTTTGGCTGGTATCTCAGTCGGCTTTGAATCAGCTGTTTACTCAGCGCTCCTGATCGCCGCATCTGTATTCGGCGCATTCTTACTCGGTGGCGGTTCAATTACCTTGTCACTCTTTGCAATCGCCATCGCTGGCACTGGTCTGCTAACAACTGTTGGCGTAATCGTTGCAATGGATACCTTTGGTCCGATCTCTGATAACGCACAAGGTATTGCAGAAATGTCTGGCGATGTTAAGGGTGAAGGCGCTCAGATTCTTACCTCACTTGATGCAGTCGGAAACACAACCAAGGCGATTACTAAGGGAATTGCCATCGCCACGGCAGTCCTTGCCGCAACTGCGTTGTTCGGTGCATTCACTGATGCGATCAAGGCGGCAGTCGTTAAGGCTGTTGGCGAAGGCAAGGATGTTGCGCTGCAATACCAAGGCGTGCTCGATGTTGCAGATCCACGTAACCTCGTTGGCTTAATCATTGGTGCAGCAGTTGTATTCCTCTTCTCAGGTCTTGCGATCAATGCAGTCTCACGCGCGGCTGGCGCAGTTGTTATGGAGGTTCGTAACCAATTTAAACTGCACCCAGGAATTATGAACGGTACCCAAAAGCCTGAATACGGTCGCGTTGTAGATATCTGTACTCGCGATTCTCTGCGCGAACTTGCAACGCCAGGGCTGCTTGCAGTTATGGCACCAATCGCAGTTGGCTTCGGACTTGGCGTTGGCGCACTTGGTGCATACCTTGCTGGTGCAATCGGCACCGGAACACTTATGGCGGTCTTCCTTTCAAACTCAGGCGGTGCTTGGGATAACGCAAAGAAGATGGTTGAAGATGGAAATTACGGTGGCAAGGGTTCAGATGCTCACGCCGCAACCATTGTTGGTGACACTGTTGGAGATCCATTTAAGGACACAGCAGGACCAGCAATCAACCCACTTATCAAGGTTATGAACCTAGTCGGTCTCTTGATTACACCTGCGATTGTAAGTTTTGCGCTTCCAGCACAACAGACAACTTCAATGATCATCGCACTCGTTGCAACGCTGCTGATCATTGGTTCGCTAATCCGCAGTCGTCGCCAAGCAACTTCAATAGAGTACTAAGAAGATAACTTCCCCGATCTTAGGAATTCATGCCCGATAAAAAACAGGCTGGAGAGCTCAAGAAGTTGGTGATCGTTGAATCACCAGCGAAAGCGCGCAAAATTGGCGACTACCTCGGCGATGGTTTCATCGTCGAGGCTAGCGTCGGCCATATCCGCGACTTGCCACAGCGCGCAGCTGATATTCCTAAAGATGTAAAGAAACTCGCCTGGTCAAAAGAGGGCGTCGATATCGAAAACGATTTCGCACCTTTATATGTCATCAACCCCGATAAGAAAGCGAAAGTCGCTGAACTTAAAGAGTTGATGAAAGGCGTGGACGAGTTATTGCTCGCAACAGATGAAGACCGCGAAGGTGAAGCTATTGCCTGGCACTTAGTAGAAGTTCTTGAGCCAAAGATTCCAATCAAGCGAATGGTCTTTAACGAGATCACCAAGGAAGCGATCCAGGCCGCTGTCGCAAATACCCGCGACTTGGATTACAACTTAATTGATGCTCAAGAAACCCGTCGCGTTCTCGACCGCTTATTCGGATACCGACTTTCACCAGTGTTGTGGAAGAAAGTTATGCCACGTATTTCTGCCGGTCGCGTGCAATCAGTTGCTACCAAGTTAATCGTTGAGAAAGAGCGCGAACGGATGGCCTTTATCTCATCATCATGGTGGGATTTAAACGCAACTTGCGAACTCGGTTTCACCGCCCGCTTGCTCTCTGTTGAGGGCAAGAAAGTGGCGTCAACAAGTGACTTCGGAGCCGATGGCGCAGTTAAAGAAAAGTCACTTGAAAATATCTTATTACTTGATGAATCCGACGCACGCGCACTTGTTGACTCACTTAAATCAACACCGCTAACCGTTAAATCAATGGAGGAATCTCCACGTACCGAACGCCCTAAGCCGCCCTTCACCACATCAACTATGCAACAAGATGCGGGATCGCGCCTGGGCTGGGGTGCACAGATCACAATGCGGGTGGCTCAGCGTTTATATGAAAATGGCTACATCACTTATATGCGTACTGATTCAATCAATCTTTCGGCACAAGCAATCAACGCCGCTCGCGCATCAGCAAAAGCGTTATACGGCGCAGACCATGTTGCAGATGCGCCACGTGTTTACCAAGGTAAATCTAAAAACGCGCAAGAAGCCCACGAGGCGATCCGCCCTGCAGGTGACACATTTAAAACTCCAGGTGAACTTGCCCCAGAACTTTCACGCGATGAATTCGCACTTTATGACTTAATCTGGAAGCGCACCGTTGCGTCACAAATGGCTGATGCTAAGAAGATGCAGATGCGCGTTGACTTTGATGCGACTACATCAGATAAGAAATCTACGATCTTCCGCGCTAACGGAAGTGTCATCACCTTTCCGGGGTTTCTTGCAGCATATGATGACATTGTCGATGAGAACGCTAAAGTTGATGAAGAAGCATCAGATAAGCGCTTGCCGGCAATGACTGTTGGACAGTCAATCAAGGTGAGCGAATATAACTGTGAAGGCCATGAGACCAAGCCACCTGCGCGTTACACCGAACCAACTCTGGTTAAGAAGTTGGAAGAACTCGGCATCGGCCGCCCCTCAACATTTGCCTCAATCATTCAAACAATTCAAGATCGCGGTTATGTCTATAAACGCGGTCGCGCACTTGTGCCAACCTTCTTGGCATTCTCGGTCACAGGCTTGCTAGAGACCCACTTTACAAAGTTAGTTGATTACGACTTCACCGCATCAATGGAGGAAGATCTCGACAAGATCGCAGCCGGTGAAGCCGGCCGCGTTGATTGGTTGCGCGATTTTTACTACGGAGTCGACGGCCAACCAGGACTTAACGAACTCGCACTCGATCTCGGTGGCATCGACGCCCGCGCCACCAACACCATGAATTTATCTGACACTATCGAAATCCGCGTTGGGCGTTATGGCGCTTATCTGCAAGAAAATATCCCAGATCAAGATCGCAAGTTAGCAAACATCCCTGAAGAACTTGCTCCAGATGAGTTAACTTTGGCGAAAGCGATTGAACTTCTTGCTGCGCCATCAGGCGAACGGGAATTAGGAACCGATCCACAGACTGGTCTAGAAGTTATCGCTAAGTCCGGTCGCTTTGGCCCATACATCACTGAGGTATTTCCAGAAGAACCAATTGAACTCGACGATAAGGGCGAACCAAAGAAGAAGCGTAAGAAGAAAGATGCACCGAAGCCAAAGACCGCATCTCTGCTTTCTACAATGACGTTAGACACCATCACAATCGATGATGCGCTAAAACTTTTATCACTTCCCCGGATTCTCGGCACCAACTCACTTGGTGAAGATATAACTATTCAAAATGGAAGATACGGCCCATATTTAAAGGCCGGTGCAGATTCACGGACGCTGACAAGTGAAGAACAACTCTTCTCGCTATCTTTGGATGAAGCACTTGAGATTTACTCAAAACCAAAAGAGCGGCGCCGCGGCGTTGCAAAGCCGCCACTTAAAGAACTCGGTAAAGATCCCGCCACCGAGAAAGAAGTTATCGTTAAAGATGGTCGTTTTGGTATGTATGTCACCGATGGCGAAACCAATGCCACCTTGCGCCGCGGTGACACGCTAGAGGCGCTAACTATTGAGCGCGCACTTGAACTTCTGGCTGGCCGCCGCGCGTGGGAGGCAGAGAACGGGCCGTCTCCGAAGAAATCTCGTAAAAAAGCCGCCAAAGCTAAAGCCGGCGATAGCGCACCAACGCTCACCAAAAACACTGTTAAAAAAGCTGCAACAAAGAAAAAGTCCGCTAAAAAAGCCACAGGCAAAGCGAAGAGCTAGATTTAACTTTCAATTTCAACCGGCGCTAAAACTTCAAATCCCAGATCTTTAGCCGCTTTGGCCATCTGCTTGTCATATGTAAGAATTAGGTTAATCTTCAAACCAAACTTTCCTGCCGCAGCCATATGGATTGCATCAAAGCCGCGAATATTGATTCGTTCCGGCAACCTTTCTGCTTGCGTCAAAGTAGCTGAATCAATCGGCAAGATATTTATATTCTTTAAAACTCCTTCAGCAGCCTGCAACGCCTTTGGTTCATGTCGCAGAATTGTTCGGATGACCTCAACGCGAGATATTTGAGAGGTGATAAATCGGGCACGAGAGATAGATCTAACTGCATCCGATTCCTTCTCTTGGATGATCAGCTTTAGGATCGCAGAAGAGTCAATATATATATTTCTCACTGATAACTTCCGCGCTCTTCGATCAATTTCTCAGAGAGAGATTTCTTATCTTGATGGATAATCGTCGGCGACTTAAATTTGAAGTTTGGGTTCTCCGCAGGAATTATTTCTCCCGATTCAATTAGCTTTTCAAAGTATGCATCGGGATCGCTATTTACCGGTATCAACTGCGCAACTGGCTCGCCTCTATCTGTAACCAAGAACTCTTCTCCCTCTAATACGCGAGTGAGAATTTTGGAGGTATCCAGGCGAAGTTCGCGAATACCGACCCTGTTCTGTTGATGAAATTCAGTATTTTTCGGCGCCATTACTTGAGTATATATGAAATGTTATACATCAGAGTGAATGTATAACATTTCTAGAGTGAGGTTCTTTTCTGGGTTTTGAGCGCAAAAATTACTGTAAGTACCCACGGTTAGACTTACTTCATGGATCGCCAGACTTGGTTAATCACAGGTGGTGCGGGCTATATCGGCACACACGTTGCAGACTTATTTATCGCAGATGGCAAGAGCGTTGTTCTGCTCGATTCACTTTATCAAGGCCTTGAATCTCGCGTAATTCACCTGCGCAAGAAGCATAACCAAGAGATACCACTTCACGTCGTTGATATCCGCGATTACACCGCAGTTGAAAATATCTTAAAGAGCCAAACCTTTACCGGCATTGTTCACACCGCTGCGCTAAAGGCAGTTGGCGAATCAGTTGAAAAACCAGATGAGTATAAAGAAGTTAACTACACCGCAACGGCCGAGATTTTAAAACTTGCCCAAAAGCATGGCATTAAGAAATTTCTATTCTCTTCAACCGCCGCTGTTTACGGCAGCCCCGACACAAAGGAACCTTGTAAAGAGAACGGTCCCTTGTCACCAATATCTCCATACGGTTCCACAAAGTTAGATGCCGAGACCAAGGTAACTGAATTTATAAATACCCCAGGAAATTCTGGGGCATCCTTCCGTTTCTTCAATGTTGTGGGTACTGCCTCCCCAGAACTACTTGATAACTCCATTGAAAACCTAGTCCCAATCGTTTTAGGTAAGTTAAGAAACTCAGAAGCACCAGAAATCTTCGGCATTGATTACCCAACAACAGATGGCACCTGCGTGCGTGATTATGTCGATGTGCGCGATATTGCAGCCGCTCACCTAGTCGCAGCCAACGCCACAAAAAAGATTCCCGCAATCATCAACATAGGCACTGGTCGCGGCGCATCAGTGCGCGAGATCATCAATTTGGCATTAGCAGCCACAAATAAGAGCGATACCGAGGTAATTGAGGCCCCACGACGCGCTGGAGATCCAGCATTTTTATGCGCAGATGTTGAACTTGCTGCAAAAGAGATGGGCTTTAGATCTAAATACAGCCTGGAAGAAAGTATCCGCAGCCTCTTTTAATTAAAGCTTGGCACCTGGCGAAAGAACTTTAATACCCATTAACCCGGCGTTGGTAATCATTTGTTTATCGTACGTGATTATTCCTTCGATTTGATTACCAAGTGATATCGCTGTCGCAACATGAATTGCATCAAGCGTCGCTAGAGTTACAGATCCCGTGAATGATTCTGCAACAGTAAGTACTTGATTTGAAATAGAAACGAAATTAACCCGTGACAACTCATCATTTGCAAGCGCAATGTCTTTCGGATTAATACGATACACAGCCCTCTTTACCTCCAAGCGGGCGAGCTCAGATGAAATAGCTTGAGATGTCAGCGCTTTGACCATTGCAGGTCTTTCAGGTTCTGCGAATACGTACTTCAATATTGCAGAACTATCTAAATACCAGCTCAATATCTTTCCTCAGCGCGCATCTCCATCAAAACTTCAGTCGAGGTTTTGCTCCCAGTTATTTTTACCGGGTTCTTAGTCGGCCGCCAATCTGGATTCTCCGCAGGCTTAATCAAACCGCTTTCAATATATTCTTCATAAAGCGATCGCTTGATCGGTGCCAGCCTTGCAACCGGAACACCGTGTTCGGTGATTTCAATAATCGCACCTGCCTTGACTGCATCTAAAACTTTCGAAGCGTTCTGCCGTAAATCTCGAACGCCGACAGATTGCATCGCCGCAGGCTTAGCCACCTTCGCCGCAGGCGCTTTTACTCCCGCCTTCTTCTTGGCGACAGTCGATTTCGTTTTACGCGCAGCAGTTGTCATATATCAAAGGTAGCACAACAAGCAAATGTGCTACAGGGTAATTACTACCCACCCACACCCTATTCGGCCCCATTTAACGCCTTTGGTCCGCCCGATAGACTTCACACATGCCAAGTAGCCTGCCGACCCCTGCCGCCCCCGCGCAGGATGAAACCCGCAGCGTTCTGGCGATCCCCGCATTTCGCAAGCTCTGGAACTCAATGGTCTTCTCATCTTTGGGCGATTGGCTGGGCCTTCTTGCAACTACCGCCCTTGCTCAAAAACTTTCCGGCGGATCTTATGCAACCGCAAACTTTGCCATCGCCGGCGTCTTTATTGCGCGTTTGCTGCCAGCAGTTTTCCTAGGCCCGATCGCTGGCGTTATCGCCGATCGCCTAGACCGCCGCAAGTTAATGGTCTCGGTCGATATCTTGCGCGCAGCGCTCTATATCTCAATCCCAATTGTTAATACATATTTATGGCTATACACCGCAGTGGTCTTGGTTGAATGCTTAACCCTTTTCTGGTCACCAGCAAAAGAGGCGACGGTGCCAAACCTGGTTGGCAAAGAAAAATTGGAGAGCGCAAATCAAGTATCGCTCTTAGCCGCTTACGGAACCGCACCGGTTGCGGCGATCTTATTCTCATTGCTGACTTTATTTGCCAACGCGATTGAATCTCTATTTCCATTTAATATCGGCGATTCAATCGATATCGCACTTTATTTAAATGCCATCAGCTTTGCATTTGCCGCCTTTACTATCTGGGGCCTTAAAGAGATCCCAAAAGGCGCCGCCGCTAAGAAAGCAAAAGATGAAGGCGTCTTAAAATCTCTGCACGATGGCTGGAAAGCTGTCAGCCAAACCAAAATTGTGCGCGGACTTGTCGTTGGAATGATCGGCGCATTCTTCGCAGCAGGCGCAGTCATCGGCTTGGCTCGCACATTTGTGGGCGATCTCGGTGGCGGACATGCGGCATATGGTGTTTTATTCGGCGCAGTCTTTACCGGTTTGGCCATCGGCATCGCATTTGGCCCAAAGATCTTCGCTCAATTTTCACGCCGCCGTTTATTCGGTGCATCTCTGAGCACCGCAGGTTTCTTCCTCGTCTTACTCGCCTTGATCCCCAACCTAGTAATGGCGGTATTTACCGTTATCTTCTTAGGTATTTTCAGCGGCGTCACCTGGGTTACCGGCTTCACAATGCTGGGAATGGAAGTACAAGATGAGGTGCGCGGGCGCACCTTCGCCTTCGTGCAATCGCTGATCCGCATCACCTTGGTCGCAGTTCTTGCGATTTCACCAATTGTCGCGGCAGCATTTGGCGTTCGCTCCTATGAATTTGAAAATGCCAGTATTAATTTTAATGGCGCACAAGTCACAATTCTTCTCGCCGGAATAATCGCCTCGATCATTGGTTCGATTTCTTATCACCAGATGAAAGACCGCCCAAATGTTTCGTTCTGGTCAGATATTTCAAATGCACTCAAAGGTGAACTCGGCAGCATCACTGGTGCACCAACGGTCGGCACCTTTATCGCCTTCGAAGGTGGCGAAGGCACCGGCAAATCAACGCAATCAAAGATGTTAAAGAAGTGGTTAGAAGAACGCGGCGAAACTGTCGTTCTCTCGCGCGAACCTGGCGGAACAGATTTAGGTCAAGGCCTGCGCAAGATTTTGCTCGGTCACGAAACAGGTGAAATCAGTCCGCGCGCCGAAGCTTTGCTTTACGCCGCAGATCGCGCCCACCATGTTTACTCAGTCATCCATCCCGCACTTGCTAGAGGCGAAGTTGTAATTTCAGATCGTTACTTTGATTCATCAATTGCCTACCAAGGCGCCGGCCGCATTCTCTCTCCTGGCGAAGTCGCACGTATTTCACGATGGGCCACCGAATCGTTATTTCCCACGCTGACAATCGTGATCGATTTATCCGCCGAAACCGGCATCGGTCGCTTAAAGAGCCACGATCGCTTAGAAGCAGAACCACTTGCCTTCCACGAGCGGGTGCGCCAAGAGTTCTTGCAGATCGCACGTCTTGACCCAGAACGTTATTTAGTTGTCGATGGCACAAAAACAATCGATGAGATCCACAACGAGATCATTAACCGCGTCGCCACACTTCCCGCAATTTCACACATCGTTAAAGAACCCAAGACGAAATCATCCAAGCTGAAATCACCAAAGAAATTGCTAAAGAAGAAATGAGCGCACCTTCCATCTTCGACCAATTAGTCGGTCAATCCCACATCACTGAAATCCTGCAAGGCGCAGTCGCCGCAGCCCGCAGCGGCGAAGAGTCCCAAGAAATGACACATACCTGGATCTTCACCGGCCCTCCAGGCAGCGGTCGCTCATCCGCCGCAGTCGCCTTCGCCGCAGCCTTGGTCTGTCCCACAGGCGGTTGTGGCACCTGTCAGGCCTGTCGCAGCGCACAAACCTCGGGCCATCCCGACGTTGAAATCATCCGCACCGAAGGCCTTTCCATCAAGATCGATGAGATCCGCGAACTCCTGACCCGCACATCTTGGGCGCCCTCGATGGGTGGCTGGCGCGTTGTCGTTATGGAAGATGCCGACCGCATGACCGAATCTGCCGCCAACGCACTTCTCAAAGCGATTGAAGAACCCGGCGCTCGCACCGTTTGGTTGCTCTGCGCCCCAACGCTTCACGACATCTTGCCTACTATTCGCTCGCGCTGTCGCCACCTGCAACTGCGCACTCCATCAACCCAAGATGTCACCGCCGTTCTCGAAAACCGCGACGGCATATCACCAGCAATGGCAGATTTCGCAGCCCGCGTTTCACAAGGCCACATCGGCCGCGCCCGTTACATCGCAACCAATGAACACGTACGCAGTAACCGCGCCCAGATCATGAAGCTGCCACTACAACTTTCCTCAATCGCCGCAGCATTTCAAGCAGCACAAACACTGGTTGACCTGGCAACGCAAGAAGCAAATGCGGCAAGTGAAGAACGCGATGAGAAAGAAACCGCAGCCCTGGCGGAGGCATATGGCAAAGGCGCAACTGGTCGCGGCATGGCAACTGGTGGATCAAAGGCGATCAAAGAACTTGAGAAAGAACAGAAATCCCGCGCCACCCGCATGGTGCGCGATTCACTAGATGGCGCCCTACTAGATATTGCCACCTTCTATCGCGATGTCATGATGGTTCAGGCTGGCGCCACAGATTCCATTATCAACATAGATATGACCGATCAAATAACCGCTTATGCGCATAAAACACCCGCTCATGCGACGGTGAAGAAAGTCAACGCCATAATGGAAGCCAGGACCAACTTGAGCCACAACGCAGCACCACTTTTAACCATCGAAGCCTTGATGTGTCGTTTGGCCTGATGAATAAACGCACCCTTTTTCTCACCGCTTTAACTCTCACCGCAGCACTTGTTGCAACAGGATGTTCTTCAAATGTGGCGATTGAAAAACCACTCTCCGAATTAGCTGCCTATGAAAACCAGAAACTCGACTGGGCAACTTGCTACAGCGACTTCGAATGCACTGACTTGCGTGTGCCAATTGATTACGCCGACTTAACAGTTGGAACTTTTAAATTAGCGGTGCTTCGCTACAAAGCCCAAGATCAAAAAAACCGCATTGGCTCACTAATCGTTAATCCCGGCGGCCCCGGCGGTTCAGGCGTTGATTATGCCTATAACGCCGAATACGTCTTCGATCCCGACATTCTCGATCGTTATGACATCGTGGGCTTTGACCCACGTGGAGTAAACCGCAGCGCACCCATTGAATGTTTAACCGATGAAGAAACTGATGCCAATTACGCATCTGATGCCAAGCCCGACACCGAGGCAGAACTTGAAAAGGCGCTCGCCGATTCAGAAGATTTCATCAAAAAGTGCGAAGAGAAGAACGAGTTTCTAACCCATTACTCAACTGCAGAATCTGCTCGCGACATGGACATTCTGCGCGCAGCACTTGGCGATAAGAAAATTAACTTCTTCGGAAAATCCTACGGAACCTACCTCGGCACACTTTATGCCCAGTTCTTCCCCGACAAAGTCGGCCGCATGATTCTTGATGGCGCACTTGACCCAAATATTTCAATCCTCGAACAAAACATTTCCCAAGCAGTTGGCTTCGACATAGCACTAAACGCGTTTCTTGCAGACTGTGCAAAGCAAGATGATTGCCCACTTCCTGCAAATCGCCAAGAAGCAACCGCTGCAATTATCGCGCTCTTCACAACCGCGGCCACCAACCCACTTCCACGAAAAACAAAAGTTGAAAACGATGACCGCGTCGCCACCGAATCACTTATCGTTCTCGGCACCGCTTCGGCTCTTTACGATGATGTCGATGGTTGGCCGAAACTTCGCACTGCTTTCCTCGAAGGCCAACGCGGCTTCGGCGACACATTCCTTGACCTCGCCGATCAATACAGTGGCCGTTCATCTGATGGCACCTACGCATCTAACGAACTAGATTCCGGCGCCATCATCGACTGCCTCGATTGGCCCGACACCCGCAGCATTGAAAAAACTAAAGCCGAGGCCCAGCGCTTCACCGACCGAGCACCAGTCTTCGGTCCATACCTTGCCTACACAAACATTGCCTGCAAGTTCTTAACACCAGCGCCTAAGGACAAACTAACTCGCCCCACAAATAAGATAACTTCAATCAAAACCGCACCGATCATCGTCATTGGTACAACCCGTGATCCCGCTACCCCATATGACTGGGCGGTCGGACTTCACAAAATCTTCAAGACATCCAAACTAATTTCCCTCGACGCCGACGGCCACACCGGCCAAGGTCGTGGCAGCGCCTGCGTTGATAACGCCGTGGATTCCTACTTACTTCAAGGGAAAACCCCGAACAAAAACTTAACCTGCACCCTTTAACCGCACCCCAACTTGGTAAGGACCACCCCATTTCATGGTGCAAAATTGCCCCATGCGCTTAGACCATGTCTCATATGTAACTTCCCATGATCAATTAGCCGACACCGTGCAACGCCTAGGTTCACGCCTAGGTACAACATTTGTTGACGGCGGTATCCACCCACGCTTTGGTACACGTAACTTCACCGCACCACTTCTCGATGGAAAGTACATTGAAGTTGTTTGTCCGCTAGACCACCCAGCAACCGAACAAACACCTTGGGGCAAAGCCGTTTCAAAGAAGGCGCAAGAAGGCGGTGGATGGCTTACTTGGGTATTTAGCACAGAAGACATTTCACCGATTGAAGAGAAGTTCGGTCGCAAGGCAGTTGATGGCCACCGTACACGTCCCGACGGAACAGACCTCAAGTGGAAGCAAATTGGCGTTAAAGAAATTACAGATTCAAGAGAACTGCCCTTCTTTATCGAATGGCTAACTGAAGATCATCCTTCGAAAGACGGATCAACAGTTTCAAAGATCGAAAAAATTGTCATTTCAGATAAAGATCAACTCTCTGACTCTTGGTTCAAAGAAGAAATCTTGGCGGCGCTAGGTGATGTAACGATCGAATGGGTAGACCCATCAACAAACGATGACCAATCAGGAATTGTTGCTGTTCACCTTTCAACACGCTCAAGAATTGAAATACTTGACTGAGTCATTTAATGTCGCAAATTACTCAACAATAAATCAACCTCATCTTATGTCTGGCAAATCCGTCGTAAACAAGATTTTAAGATAAATTCAACCTATGGCAATAATTGTGGATGTAGGGGCATCAGTCGGACTTCTTAGCACTTACATGGCTAAACTCTCCAAGGAAAATACTGTTTACGCTATTGAACCACTTCCAGATATTGCTGAGTCTATTGAAAAACTCCCAAATACCACCGTGATATGTCGGGCCATTTGCTCGCAGGAAAAAATCCCAGCTTCAGGGAAAAGAATTTTTAAGAGAATGAAGTGGACTGAACTCTCCACTCTAAATGAAGTCAGAACTAACATAGACGCAGAGATCAATGCTGGTTACTTGGAGGGAATTGAAGTAGATCTTGAGACTGAAGTTAAATGCTCCACTCTGGAAGATTTAATTCGAGAATTTAACATCAGTGCTGTGGATTTTCTAAAAATTGACACCCAAGGAAATGATCTTGAAGTATTTCTCAGCGCTGGTATGTTTCTGAAAAATATCAAAGTAGCTGTCCTGGAATTCCCCTATATTTCTGAGAAGTCAATGTACGAAGATGAAAT
>JAQCAO010000082.1 GCA_027731885.1 Actinomycetota bacterium
ATTTAAGTTCAATTTCTATCTATTTGTGGACGATACTGGGATCGAACCAGTGACCCCCACAATGTCAATGTGGTGCTCTACCGCTGAGCCAATCGTCCGGGTCTAAAACTTTTCGGTATCTATTAAATTGTTAAGGAAGTATAGCCGAGTGGCTTAACGCCCGAAATCATCCTCAATACGCTCAATATCATCTTCGCCAAAGTAAGTTCCAGTCTGAACTTCGATGAAGATTACATCTGTGCTGCCGATATTTTCGATCCGGTGCAAGTCACCGATTTCGATATCCATGGAATCGCCCGCGCCCATTTCAAAGGTATCTCCGTTCAAGGTAATGCGGGCATCTCCTTGAAGAATAAACCAATGCTCGGCGCGTTTTTCATGGCGTTGATAAGAAAGGCGTTTTCCGGGATTTACCCAGATCGTCTTTACCTTATGAGCATCGCCTTCAGACAAGATCTCATAACGCCCCCACGGACGTTGTGATTGATCTTCCACCATCTTCTTCTCCTGATCGACGCTGATCATTTTCTACTTCTCTAACTTCGTTTCTATTCGTTTCTATCTATTTGGAGGTCGGAACGGGATTTGAACCCGTGTAGAGGGATTTGCAGTCCCTTGCCTCGCCTCTCGGCCATCCGACCAAACTAACTTCTTTCCAACTTTGATACTGATAGAACAACCGCCACTTGAAAAATTAATTCCAAAGCGGCGGGTAATCCGAGCGGACGACGGGGTTCGAACCCGCGACCTGAACCTTGGCAAGGTTCCGCGCTACCAGCTGCGCTACGTCCGCATTTCGTGCGGGGGCAAATCTATCGCAGCAGGGGGCTAACCGCCAAAGTGAGGGCTTTCACCGTAGCGTTATGCCCATGGATCTGCGCCAAGACTGCTTCTGGATGGGAGATCGCTTTGCGCATTCACTTTTGGAAGAGAGCGATGATATAAATCGTCTAGACGATGGCAATTTTTGGGCGGTCAGCATCTCTTATGAAGGAGAGGTGCGATTGGCAAGATTTGAAGAAGTTCTAGTCAGCGCCTTTCCTTTCAGCGCATCCACACTATTGGCGTCAGAAAATCAATGGCGGTCTTCGCTCAGCAAAAGTGAGTACTGCAGTTATGTGGAAGAGATCCGCCAAGCGATTGCCAGCGGTTGGGTTTATCAAGTAAATGCTTGTCGAATTATTAGCAGCGACTTCGATGGGGACGAATTAGCCTCACTATTTGCAAAGATTCTCACGGAAAATCCTGCACCTTATGCCGCTTATCTATCTCTGCCCGAAATCCAGATTGCATCCGCAACGCCAGAGTTATTTCTACGACGTATCGGATCAGAGATAACCACATCACCAATAAAGGGCACCCAAGATTTAAGTGCAAAAGAGTTTGGCAATAAAGATCAGAGCGAGAATGTAATGATCGTAGATCTAATGCGCAATGATCTAGGGCGGATTTGCCAGCCCGGCAGCGTTGATGTGGCAGAGCTATTACGCAGCGAAGACCATCCGGGTCTGCGCCACTTGGTCTCAGATGTGGTTGGAACACTTAAAGCAGATCTGACTTGGAAGGAAATTTTCACATCACTGCTTCCTGCAGGATCTTTAGTGGTGCACCAAAGAGTTCAGCTGTGAAAGTCATCGCCGAACACGAAAAGGTTCCGCGCGGTCCGTATTGTGGAATATTGGGTTGGGTGAAAGGCGATCGCGCCGAGCTCGCAGTTGCAATCCGCACATTTTGGAATGAGAAAGATGGAAAGTTACGTTTTGGCACCGGTGCAGGGATAACTTGGGGAAGTGAACCGAGTGAAGAGTGGGAAGAAACCCAATTGAAAGCTCGAAAATTGATAGCAATCGCCGGGGGAGTTCTTTAATGCAGATTTGGTTAAACGATCGCCTGGTTGATGCGACTTCAGCCGGTATTGCACTCGATGGTTGGCCCGATGGCGATGGAATTTTTGAAACTATAAAGACGGAAGATGGTGAGATATTTGAACTAGGTCGGCATATGCGC
This sequence comes from Actinomycetota bacterium, assembly GCA_027731885.1. Lineage (GTDB taxonomy): Bacteria > Actinomycetota > Actinomycetes > Nanopelagicales > Nanopelagicaceae > Planktophila. The sequence goes on from JAQCAO010000082.1 coordinate 2,008, forward strand.
CGCGCGATTGATGCCGCGGAGAAGAAGGGAATCTCACTTCCAGCGGAGGATCTGATCCGTAATGGAATTTCACAACTACTTGCCGTTGAGCCACACTCGATTGGAAGGCTGCGCCTACTCTTTTCAACTGGCCGTTTCGTTGCAGTCCACCATCTGTATGAAGAGATAAAAAAACCTGCCAGGTTGGCGGTGATCTCAGATGCTGACGAAGTAGAAGGAATTTCGATTAAGGCATTTCCATATAAAGATCGTTTAGATTTACTTGCCAAAGTGCAGGCGAAAGGTTTTGACGAAGTTATTTGTTTAAATCCAGATCTGGAAATCACCGAAGGCGCAGTCTCCAACTTCATATTTAGAATTGATGGCAAGTGGGTTACTACACCGCTTTCTTCGGGAGTACTGCCAGGTATACAACGGGCAATAGCCATTGAACGATGCGGGGTTGCGGTGGCCTTAATCAAGAAGGAGGATCTCGCCCGCGTCGATGCCGCCTTTGTGATTTCCAGTTTAAAGATTGCACTTTCAGTAAGTGAAATTGGCGGGCGCTTGCTAAAGATTGATGAAGATTGTGCGGCTCTTGAAGCAGATATTCGGGCGAAGACGTTAAAGCATTCGGTAGGCTAGCCACATGTCGCAGATATCGATCACGGTAGATGGCGCTGCCAGCACGGTAGAAAGTGATCAACGTCCAACCCAGATATTTGCCGATCGTAAAGAGATAATCGCTTGTAAAGTAAATGGCGCTCTAAAGGATCTCTGGACCGAGATCTCCGAAGGCGATTGCGTCGAATCCGTTTCGATCGCATCACCAGACGGGCTGTCGATTCTTCGCCACTCTACGGCACACGTGATGGCGCAGGCGGTGCAGCAAGTATTTTCGCAAACTCGCCTGGGTATAGGGCCACCAATCACAGATGGTTTTTACTATGACTTCGATCCTGAGCGCCCCTTTAACCCAGAGGACCTCGAAAAAATTGAAAGCGCGATGCGAAAGATCGTTAAAGATGGCCAAAGATTTCGCCGTCGTGTAACAACTGAAGCAGATGCACTCAAAGAGTTATCCCACGAGCCTTACAAATGTGAATTGATTGGTTTGAAATCAGGCGCAGGTGATGAAGCTAGCGTTGAAGTCGGTGGCAGCGAGTTAACAATTTATGACAATTTAGGTCGCGATGGTCAGCCGGTCTGGTCAGATCTCTGCCGTGGCCCGCACCTACCGTCCACTAAACACATCCCAGCATTTAAATTGATGCGCAGCGCGGCGGCATATTGGCGTGGTTCTGAAAAGAATCCCATGTTGCAACGTATCTACGGCACCGCTTGGCCTTCACAAGAAGAGTTGACCGCCTACCTTGGTCTACTTGCAGAAGCGGAGAAGCGAGATCATCGCCGCCTCGGAACCGAGTTAGATCTATTTTCATTTCCGGAAGAGATCGGTTCGGGACTTGCTGTCTTTCATCCCAAAGGTGGAATCGTCCGTCGTGCAATGGAAGATTATTCGCGCAAGCGCCACGAAGATGAAGGCTACGAATTCGTTTACTCGCCACATTTAACTAAAGCAGCGCTCTTTGAGAAATCTGGCCATTTGCAGTGGTACTCCGAAGGAATGTATCCACCAATGGTTATGGATGAAGAACTTCATTCAGATGGAACGATAAAGCGCGCTGGTCAGCAGTACTACATGAAGCCGATGAACTGCCCTTTCCACAATTTGATCTTCCAATCTCGGGGACGCTCATACCGTGAGCTTCCCCTTCGCCTCTTTGAATTCGGAACCGTCTATCGCTATGAAAAATCTGGCGTTGTTCACGGCTTAACCCGAGCCCGTGGCTTTACTCAGGATGATGCACATATCTATTGCACAAAAGAGCAGATGGTAGACGAACTCGATTCACTTCTAACTTTCGTCCTGAATTTACTCCGCGATTACGGTTTAGAAGATTTCTATCTAGAGCTATCTACTCGCAACCCCGAGAAATCTGTCGGTGAAGATGCAGATTGGATTGAGGCGACGGAAGCGCTGCGCAAAGCTGCCGTTGCTCAAAAATTGGAGTTAGTACTCGATGAAGGAGGCGCCGCTTTTTATGGTCCAAAGATTTCGGTACAAGCCAAAGATGCGATCGGTCGCACTTGGCAGATGTCGACGATCCAAGTTGATTTCCAATTACCACAAAGATTTGAACTCGAATACTCAGCAACCGATGGCACCCGCCAACGCCCGGTAATGATTCACCGGGCGCTCTTTGGCTCAATTGAGAGATTCTTCGGCGTTTTAACAGAGCATTACTCTGGCGCGTTTCCACCTTGGCTAGCACCAGTTCAAGTGACCGCTATTCCAGTTGCTGAAGCATTTGCAGATTATTTAGCAGCCGTGGTTAAAGAATTTAAAGCCGCTGGTATCCGCATCGATTTGGATTCATCAGATGATCGGATGCAGAAGAAGATTCGCAATGCACAAATGCAGAAGGTCCCGTATATGTTGATCGCCGGTGAAGAGGATCAAAAGGCCGGCAAGGTATCCATTCGCTATCGCAATGGGGAGCAGAAGAACGCAATTGCAGTCACGGATGCGATCGCCGAAATACAGAGCGCGATACGAGATCGCAAACAGGTTTAACTGTGGTAGATCAGATCCCCGGAATGCCAGATCGATGGGCGCGCCTCTGGGCGCCGCATCGCATGGAGTACCTAAAGGGTGAGAATCGACCGCTCTCTGAAAACGCTGTTGAGTGCCCTTTCTGTCGGATTCCCAAGTTGAGCGATGAAGAAGGTTTGATCGTCGCGCGTGGAGAAAACGCTTACGTTGTAATGAATCTGTATCCATATAACGCAGGCCACCTATTAATATGCGCAAATCGTCACGTCGCCGATCTAACTGATTTAACCAAAGATGAACGTGATGAAATAACTGAGCTAACAGCGCATGCGATGGTGACGCTACGAAAAGTTTCTGCACCCGCCGGCTTTAATCTTGGCATGAATCAAGGCGCTATCTCTGGCGCGGGTGTGGCCGAACATATCCATCAGCACGTTGTGCCTCGTTGGGTGGGCGATGCAAACTTCATGCCGTTAATTGGCCAGACGAAAGTTATGCCGGTTCTCTTATCACAGACGCGTGCTGAGCTCGCCGCTGCTTGGTAAGGCTTTAACCTTTAGATCTGGTCGATATAACTTTTAACAATATCCACGCCAAGTCCATTTGAGATCACAATTGGAATCGCCGGAAAAAGTAGACCAGCGGCAAAAGCGGAATCACCAGCACCTGCTAAATCTTCTAGATACTCATCTCTAAATTCCGCAACCAACTCCTGATGTTCGCTTTCACTAGCGGAGGTTGTCGGCGGATTGGTGCTGTAAT
>JAQCAO010000083.1 GCA_027731885.1 Actinomycetota bacterium
TCATTGGACCTACGAGAACATAGCGCAGCAAAAGGCTTCGATGCGCCGTTATGCCTGTTCATTTGACTGGGACCGCGTTTTTAACACTTGCGATCCAGAGTATTACAAATGGAATCAATGGCTTTTTATCGAGCTACACAAGCGTGGTCTGGCTTATCGTAAAGATAGCGCTGTTAACTGGTGCCCAGGGTGCCAGACCGTTCTTGCTAATGAGCAAGTAGTCGCAGGTTTATGCGAACGTTGCGATACTGCAGTCACCAAGAAGAAGTTAAATCAGTGGTATTTCAAGATCACAGATTACGCAGATCGTTTACTCGATGACATGCAACAACTCGAAGGCAACTGGCCAGATAAAGTCTTAACGATGCAGCGCAATTGGATCGGCCGCTCACAAGGTGCCAATGTTAACTTTGTGATTGAAGGTCGCACTGAACCAGTGACTATTTACACTACCCGACCAGATACGCTTTTTGGCGCGACCTTCATGGTTGTTGCCGTTGACTCCGAACTAGCTGCCGAACTTGCCGCAGGCACGGCTGCTGAAGAAAAGTTTATGCAGTACCGCGATTCTGTTAAAGCGGCATCTGATATCGATCGCTTGGCTACTGATCGTCCCAAGTCAGGAATTTTCCTAGAACGTTATGCCATTAACCCAGTCAACGGAGAGAAATTACCGATCTGGGCATCTGATTATGTTTTAGCGGATTACGGAACCGGCGCGATTATGGCGGTGCCTGCCCACGATCAACGAGATTTAGATTTTGCGCGTGCTATGAAATTGCCTGTGCGCGTTGTGGTGGAAACCGGTGAAGTAGATCCTAACGAAACAGGGATTGCAACAACTGGCGATGGAAAGATTGTTAACTCCGGTTCGCTAAATGGTTTGAGTAAAGCCGATGCAATCACCGCAATAAACAAGCAGCTAGAAGTTGATGGTTTAGGTAAATCTGCTCGTAATTATCGCCTGCGTGATTGGCTGGTCTCTCGCCAGCGTTATTGGGGTACACCGATTCCGATTGTGCATTGCCAAAAGTGTGGCGAAGTTGCGGTGCCGGCAGATCAGCTGCCGCTCTTGCTTCCCGATGCCAAAGGTTTAGATTTAAAGCCAAAGGGACAATCACCTCTTGCCGCCGCTACCGAATGGGTAAATACCAAGTGTCCATCTTGTGGTGGAGATGCGCTTCGCGATACCGACACTATGGATACCTTCGTAGATTCTTCTTGGTATTTCTTGCGTTACCCATCTTCGACTAATAACAACGAAGCATTTTCGCGCGCGGATATTGATACCTGGTTGCCAGTTGATCAATATGTCGGTGGCGTAACACATGCGATTTTGCACCTGCTTTACTCACGCTTCTTAACCAAAGTTCTCCACGATATCGGAATGCTCGGATTTACCGAACCCTTTACCCGCCTCTTAAACCAAGGCATGGTTGTGATGGATGGATCGGCAATGTCCAAATCTCGTGGAAACCTAGTCCGCCTTTCAGATGAATTAGAGAGCCACGGCGTTGATGCGATCCGTTTATCTATGGTCTTTTCTGGTCCGCCTGAAGATGACGTTGATTGGTCTGATGTTTCACCATCTGGTTCAGTTAAATTCTTAAGTCGCGCTTGGCGCTTATCAGGTGATGTCACATCAAAGCCGGGAGTTGATTTTGCAACTGGTGATATCTCGTTGCGCAAAGCAACCCATAAAGCGCTGCACGATGCCGCCTTCGCAGTTGAATCTTTCCGCTTTAACGTAGCCGTTGCCCGTGTAATGGAATTAGTAAATGCAACTCGTAAAGCAATTGACTCTGGTCCAGGTGCGGCTGATCCGGCAGTACGTGAAGCAACTGAAGCGATTGCAATTATGTTATCCCTGGTCGCGCCATTTACCGCCGAAGAGATGTGGGAGCGCTTAGGGCATAAACCAGCAATTGCAACCGCAGGTTGGCCAGTTGTGGATGAAAAGTTACTTGTTGCCGATGCGATCGAAGCGGTCATCCAGATAAATGGCAAGATCAGAGAGCGTATTGAAGTACCACCAACGATTACAGATGCCGAGATCGAAGCCTTAGCGCTGGCTCACCCCACAATTGCTACAGAGTTAAATGGCGCAACCCCCAAGAAAGTTATCGCCCGCGCACCAAAACTTGTAAATATCGTTCTTTAACCACAGCCAAGTATTTCTCGTACTTCCATCGGCAGATTTACCCGATGATCTGGCCATGCAAATATCTAATGAGAATTTTCGCACCTGGTGGAGCAATATCACCTTCTCGGTATCGCAGAAGGGATCGCTCCTCTCAATTTCAGCGCTAGTAATAGCGCTCTCAATTTTTCTGGTGATGCGTGGCGCGTCCGAAGAAATTCCCATCGCCCCATCTGAACTTTCAGTTGCCGAAACAGTTGCTCAAGTAACTGTAGATGTTGCTGGAGCGGTAACGAGTCCTGGCGTTTATACCTTACCCGCAAATTCACGGGTTGTGGATGCGATTAAAGCGGCAGGTAGTCAATTAAGGGGCGCTGATCTCTCTGATATAAATTTAGCGCGCGTGATTAAAGATGGAGAACCGATCTACATTTATCCACCCAGCAAAGTTGGTGGAGCAGTACGAATATCACCACAACGAACCAAAGTTAAGAACACCGGCCCTATTGCGCTAAACAGGGCAAGTGCGAAAGAACTGGAAACCTTAGATGGAATCGGCCCAGTGCTTGCAGCTCGAATTGTTGCCTATCGAAATGAGAATGGCCCCTTCTTGATGGTGGATGATCTTATGAAAGTGTCAGGGATCGGAACTGTTATATTCTCAAACCTTAAAGAGAAGTTACGCGTCTAATTGATTACCGCGCACTTGCTTTAGGAGGTGCGCTCTGGTGTGGTGCGTTACTGCAGAGTTATGTAGCGCCGTGGCGAACTTCAATCGCTGCGTCGTTACTAGTTTTATTTACACTTGCGCAGAGACGTAACCGCTTTATCGTTCTGGCATTTGCGCTAGCGCTCGGCTCTTCGGTGATGTCGCTTCGCCAGCAAAGCCTGGAATCGAGCGCGGTCAGTAAATACTTTAACGAGAGCGCTTCTGCGACCTTGCAATTGACGACGGATCCCAATTTGACGCTTAAGCGAGTCAGTGGTCGAAACTTTCTACCGCCTAGCTACAGCGCTTTAGCGAGCCTGCGCGAAATCAAAATTGAGCAACGCACTTTTAAATTAAATATTCCAGTCAGGTTTATTGCCAGAGATAGCGATATCGCAAAATTACTACCTGGTCAGAGAATCAGCGCGCAAGTACAAATTCTGCAGAGTAAAGAGCCACGTGTTGCTGCGTTGCTTATTGCCAACCAGAAAATTGAAGTACTTAGCCAGCCCTCGCGCTGGGCGAAATCTCTTGGTCAGATCCGTTTAGGTCTGCGGACTGCAAGTGGTACTGGCGATGCTGGCTCGTTAATACCCGGAATGGTTCTGGGGGATACTTCGCTGCAAAGTGAGAATTTCCGCAACGATATGCGTCGATCGGGGCTGACACACTTGGTTGCAGTAAGCGGCGCCAACTTTGCAATAGTTTCAGCTTTCATTCTATGGCTGGCGCAATTTTGTTTTAGAACAATGCGTTTTCGTATTTTGGCCACCGCTATTGCACTTGTTGTATTTATTGCGCTGGTTCGTCCATCACCTTCAGTCCTTCGCGCCGCGGCAATGGCGGCAGTTTTACTCATTGCATATGCAACTAAACGTGGCGCTGATTCTCTGCCAGCGCTTGGTTTTGCAATTGCCGCAGTAGTTATCGGTGATCCCTGGCAGGGGCGCGAACCTGGTTTCGCACTCTCTGTCTTAGCAACAGCGGGGTTGCTATTAGTTGCACCACGGATTGTTGCTCATCTGGAGCGTTACCTTCCGACTGTCGTTGCTCAGGCGATCGCACTTCCTATGGCAGCGATGTTTTTTTTGTGCACCTGTAATTGTGGCGATAGCCGGGTATTTATCGCCAATGAGCATCTTGGCAAATCTCTTCGCGGCACCCGCAGTAGCGCCAATAACTGTGATCGGCTTCATCGCCGCACTTCTATCACCATTTCTGCCAGGAGTTTCGTCGTTACTAATCAGTTGTGTTAAGCCGCTCGCGTGGTTTATCGCCAGCGTCGCAGATTGGGCCGCTGGTTTTCGGGTACTGAAGATAAGTACAGGATTACTGGGATTTACAATCGTTATCTTTTGCATTGCACTTGCCCTGTTGCTTCCGCGCAAAATCGTAATCGTGGGACTATTGCTGGCACTTTCGTTGAGTTATGTGCAACGCTTTCCCGGAAGTAATTGGCAAGTAGCCAATTGTGATGTCGGACAAGGCGATGGTTTGGCGATTAATTTAGGAGATAATCGCGCAATCCTTATCGATACCGGTCCAGATCCGGAGTTGATTGACCGCTGCCTAAAGCAGTTATCTATTCGTGAAATTCCCCTATTGATTTTGACGCATGACCACGCTGACCATATCGCTGGATTATCTGGCGCAGTTAGGGGGCGAAAAGTTGGGATCACGTGGTACCAAAATGTGCAGCGCGGAACAACTGCACAGATTGGTGATGCGCGGATAAAAGTACTTTGGCCAGATGGCGGCGAATATGATCCTAATAATTCAAGTATTGCAGTTCGCATTGATACTCCAGATTTCTCACTATTTGCTAGCGGAGATATGGAGCCACAAACCCAAGCGGTTATCGCCTCTGAGTTAACCAGTGTTGATATTTATAAAGTTTCTCACCACGGGTCGGCCTATCAAGATGAGAGTTTTACCCGCGCCTTGGCGCCACAAGTCGCCTTGATCAGCGTTGGCGAAGGAAATAGTTATGGCCATCCCGCTCCCAATACCTTGGCGCTATTGGCGCAGGTAAGCGCTAAAGTACTGCGTACCGATGTCGATGGGGCGATCGCAATCGCAGCACAGAGACATCGCTTAAGGATTAAAACGAGTAAAGGCAGTTTTAACTTTATTAGATGGGAGTAAGGCGTGAATCCGTTTTATCTCATCCTGGGTTCTGAGGCGGCACTTGCCGATCGCGCTCTAGCAAAGTTAACTGCGCAGTTAAAGGACGAGAGCGCTGAAATCACCACGATTTTTTCAGGCGATGCCTTACTTGGCGATATTTCAGATGCCCTTGCCCCATCTCTCTTTTCAGAGCGCCGCGCATTGATAATTAAGGATCTGCAGGATCTTCCAGAAGATAGTAAAGAAGAGGTCACCAGGTATTTATCTCAACCAGATGCACTCACGACCATCATCTTTATCCATAAAGGTGGCGTAAAAGGAAAAGCGCTCTTAGATGCGATCAAGAAAGTTAAGCCAGAAATAATCGCGTGT
>JAQCAO010000084.1 GCA_027731885.1 Actinomycetota bacterium
CGCACCGAGAAGGCTGGCGCTGATGGATTGCTCGTTGTCGCACCGTATTACAACAAACCTCCACAAGCAGGCGTTTTGGCGCACTTTAAGGCGATCGCTGGCGCAACTGATCTGCCGCTAATGATGTATGACATTCCTGGTCGCTGCGGAATTGAAATCGAGCCCGACACAATTGTTGAGTTATACAACCACCCACAAATCGTCGCCCTTAAAGATGCCAAGGGAAATGTAGCTTCAACCTCTTGGGTAATAAAGCGCTGCGGAATTCCGGTTTATTCTGGCGATGACATTCTCAACTTGCCACTTCTCTCAGTCGGCGCAGTTGGCGTGGTTTCAGTTTGTGGTCACACCGTCGGTAAAGATCTCAAAGAGATGCTTAACTCTTGGTTTGCAGGAGATGCAGCGCGCGCCTTAGAAATTCATCAGAAGCTACTTCCTGTCTTTACCGGCACATTCCGCACACAGGGTGCGATACTCACCAAGGCTGCGCTAAATATGATGGGCCTTCCTGGCGGGCATACCAGACTTCCTCTCGTCGATGCAACCGATGATCAGATCTTGCAACTGCGTAAAGATCTAATCGCCGGTGGCGTTGCGCTTTAAAGAGTTCATGACCCATCCACATCCTGACCTCGGAACTCCCAGCAAGTTAGTTGCTGGCGGCTTGCGCATCGTCGCACTTGGTGGTTTGGCAGAGATCGGTCGCAACATGACTGTCTTTGAAACCAATGGAAAACTATTAATTGTTGACTGCGGCGTACTTTTCCCAGAAGAGAATCAACCTGGAATTGATTTAATTCTGCCTGACTTTAGCTACATCAGAGATCGCTTAGATGATGTAGTTGGCCTGGTCTTAACTCACGGCCATGAAGATCACATCGGTGCTACGCCATATTTGTTGCGCGAGCGTAGCGATATTGCAATCTACGGATCAGCTCTGACTTTGGCCTTAGTTACAGCAAAACTTAAAGAGCATCGCATCTCGCCTCTGACGCGCGAAGTTAAAGAAGGGATGCGCGAAGATATCGGACCATTTGAAGTCGAGTTTGTCGCAGTAAATCACTCGATTCCAGATGCGCTAGCAATCGCAATCCACACCAAAGCCGGAACAGTTTTGCACACTGGTGACTTTAAGATGGATCAACTACCACTTGATGGCCGGATTACAGATCTGCGCACTTTTGCGCGGCTCGGCGATGAAGGCGTTGATTTATTTTTAGTAGATTCAACTAACGCCGATGTACCAGGCTTTACACCATCTGAGCGAGAGATCATTCCCGCGCTAAATCGCGCCATTGCCGCAACTAAAAAACGAGTCATAGTCGCATCTTTTTCTTCGCATGTTCACCGAGTCCAGCAGGTTATAGACACTGCGGCGATACACGATCGTAAGGTTGTATTCATCGGCCGTTCCATGGTGCGCAATATGAAGATCGCGGAAGATATGGGCTATTTAAATGTACCAACTGGAATAGTTATAGATGCCAAAGATCTAGATAGCTACGATGATCGCGTCGTTCTGATCTGCACCGGATCGCAAGGCGAGCCAATGGCCGCGCTTTCGCGGATGGCAAATGGAGATCATCAGATAAGAGTCGGAGATGGTGACACTGTAATACTGGCGTCTTCGCTTATCCCAGGAAATGAGAATTCAGTTTTTCGCGTTATTAACGAACTAACGCGCTTTGGTGCAAAGGTTGTTCATAAGGCAAATGCCATGGTCCACGTATCGGGACATGCGGCAGCCGGCGAGTTGTTATATTGCTACAACATTGTGAAGCCCAAGTACGCGTTGCCGGTTCATGGCGAATGGCGCCATCTCAAAGCCAATGCTGAACTGGCTATTCAATCTGGAGTTCCCCGCGAGAACGCCTTTGTTATAGAAAATGGAATAGTTGTAGATTTGGTTGACCGCGAAGCCACCATTGCTGGTTCAGTCCCGTGTGGCTTTGTTTATGTTGATGGTCAGAGTATTGGTGATATCACTGAATCATCGCTAAAGGATCGCAGAATCTTAGGCGAAGAAGGATTTATCTCGGTTGTTGTCGTGATCGAATCACAAAGCGGCAAGATAATCGCGGGCCCAGATATTCATGCGCGCGGATTTAATGAAGATGAAGCGTTATTTGATGAAGTAAAAGGCCAGATAGAAAAAGCTCTACAACGAGCAGTATCTGAAGGCGTAAATGGAACTCATCAACTAAACCAAGTGGTTCGCCGGACAATAGGCAGTTGGGTTGGCGGAAAACATCGCCGACGCCCAATGATCGTTCCCGTAGTAATTGAGGTCTAGCCAGTAAGATTAAAGGTGTGGCTAAGAAGAAAAGTGCTTCCTCTCGTAAGGCGAGCAATTCAGTCTTCTCGCTAATCGGCCGCGCGATTGGTTCACTCTGGAGAACTTTAGCGAAGGCAGCGGGATCTACCGTTCGCTTTCTTGCGCGGGGAGCGCGTGACTTAGATCCGGCGCATCACCGCGATGGCCTTGCCTTCCTTCTGCTAATTTTGGCGCTAGCGGCATTTGCTGGAACTTGGTTTGCTGCCGATAACTTCGTGGGCAGAAATCTACACGCGGTTATTTACGGCGCTTTTGGACAAATCGGTTTCTTCGCACCTGTTGTAATAATCTACTTTGCAATTCGCTTATTCCGATCACCTGATGAGAAGAAAAATACATCTCGCATAGTTGTTGGAATTGTTACGCTGATTTTTAGCGCTACTGGTTTAGCACATCTCTTCAACGGCTCGCTGGGAGCGATAAATCCCACAGGAACGCTCGCCATGCGCAATGGTGGTGGCTGGTTAGGCTACGCCGTTTCTATGCCGCTAGAACGTTTGATGACCTCAATGCTGGCATACCCATTGCTGGTTGCACTCTTTATCTTTGGAGTTCTAGTAACAACGGCGACTCCATTTTCATCGCTATTTATTAGAATCAAAAATACCTTTATCTGGATCTGGGCAAAACGCCCACAACGTGATGAAGCGAGATTTGAAATTTCTGATACCCCACCCTTCGAAACCCCAGTAGTTGCCTGGAACCACCACGCCGATGAGGTGGCTGAAGAAGAATTAGATGAAGAAGAATTCGATGAAGAGTTTACTGTCGAAGTCCCGCGCCAAGTTCAGGCACCAGCCGCTACTTCAACTGCTGCGACTGCAAAACGACCTGAACAACTACTGCTAACAGCAGACTCTCATTATTCTCTGCCACCACAAGATTTACTCCGCACTGGCCCGGCCGCGAAAGCAAAGTCAAAGGCCAACGACACTGTTGTCGCAGCCCTCACAGAAGTTTTTGCCCAATTTGAAATCGATGCACAAGTGACCGGTTTTATGCGGGGGCCGACCGTTACTCGCTACGAAGTCGAGTTAGGCAACGCTGTTAAAGTCGAACGGATTACAGCGCTGGCCAAGAATATTTCTTATGCAGTAGCAAGCAGTGATGTTCGAATACTCTCGCCAATCCCAGGAAAATCTGCAGTTGGAATTGAGATACCTAATGCAGATCGTGAAATCGTCGCTTTAGGCGATGTTATGCGCTCAACCGTTGCTGGGCAGGATCATCACCCGATGTTGGTGGCACTTGGCAAAGATGTCGAAGGTAATTTCGTCTGTGCCAACCTAGCAAAGATGCCACATTTACTTGTAGCAGGGGCGACTGGTGCAGGTAAGTCTTCAATGATCAACGCAATGATCACTTCAATATTAATGCGAGCCACACCAGATGATGTGCGCTTAGTCCTGATAGACCCTAAGCGCGTTGAATTAACTGCCTACGAAGGCATTCCGCATTTAATTACCCCGATCATTACAAATCCAAAGAAGGCTGCAGATGCACTTACTTGGGTGGTTCGTGAGATGGATCTGCGATACGAAGATCTCTCTACATTTGGATTTAGGCATATAGATGATTTCAATAAGGCTGTTCGGGGCGGCAAAGTGATTGCACCTCCCGGAAGCGATCGAGTCGTTGAGCCTTATCCATATCTCTTGGTGATAATCGATGAGCTAGCAGATTTGATGATGGTTGCAGCACGCGAAGTTGAAGAATCAGTTGTGAGAATTACTCAATTAGCTCGTTCTGCGGGTATCCACCTCGTACTTGCCACACAACGTCCATCAGTAGATGTTGTAACTGGCTTAATCAAAGCCAACGTTCCGTCACGACTATCTTTTGCAACAAGTTCATTGGCGGATAGTCGCGTTATTTTAGATAGTCCTGGCGCAGAGAAGTTAGTTGGGCAAGGAGATGGTTTATTTATCCCCATGGGAGCATCGCGCGCGATCCGCATTCAAGGCGCCTATGTATCAGAACGGGAAATCGAAGCGGTAACAAATCACATTAAGAAACAACTATCCCCGCGTTATCGTGAAGATGTCACAGTAGCTCATCAAACTAATAAGCTCGTCGATAAAGATATAGGCGATGATTTAGATTTGCTTCTGCAAGCAGTTGAACTTGTAGTCGGAACTCAATTTGGCTCGACTTCTATGTTGCAACGAAAGTTGCGAGTCGGATTTGCTAAAGCAGGACGGCTGATGGATTTAATGGAGTCCCGTGGAATCGTGGGGCCGTCAGAAGGTTCCAAGGCGCGGGTAGTTATGGTCAAGCCTGACGAACTAGATTCTGTGCTTGCGACATTGCGCGACTACTGAGTTCACCAGGCGTTAACCAAATAGGGGACTAGTCCTTGGGGTGATATTGAATTCTGTTCACCCTAATGGCTAGGCACAGGGTGATAGCCGCTCTAGACTTACATTCTTCATAGAGCGTTGTTATGTAAAGAATTGCGGGTTGAAATGTCGCTAGGTGAGTTCTTGCAAGGTGCGCGCGAAAGCGCGGGCCTGAACATAGACGAACTCGCCGAACGCACCAGCATCCGCGCAGGATTGCTAAGAGAAATTGAAAGAAATAATTTCGTGCATTGCGGCGGAGATACATACGCACGCGGACATTTGAGAAATATTGCGCCAATTATTTCAGTCGATCCTCAGACTTTGATCGATCTTTACAATAATGAACATTCATCCGAAAACCGCAAAATTCACGATATGTTGGTTGAGAACAATGTTACGAGAATTCCAACTGAACGCAAGTCCATCTCTTGGAAGTCTCTAGCTATCGCTTCTATTGTTGTACTGGCTGCGGTTGCGGTTGGGCAAATCATAATTTCAAATTCAAATACCTCCGTCACCTCCAATAGCGTCGCAGTGGCGACGCCTTCTGCCACCGCTGCCGCACCTTCCCCTGCAGTTACTTCGACGCAGGATAGCGATGACGGCCCGTCCATTTCTGGAG
>JAQCAO010000003.1 GCA_027731885.1 Actinomycetota bacterium
GGCTTCGAAGGCGTGTTCACAGGCAGAACATTGATATTGATAGGTAGGCACTTGTGCTCACTCCTTTCCTAAATCACATCTCTGGGGGCTAGTGGATAAGTCTAAGGAAGTGAGACTATAGAGGCGAATTGAGACCACTCTCGCAGCGAAGGCAGGTTTGAAGTGAAGCGTATTGCAGCACTTATTAGCGTAATTGGCATATCTGTATTTATGACAGGGCCGGCTTTGGCTAATTCACTCGTCGCAACTTCTCCAATCGCTGGTGCAACGTTAAAAGTTGCGCCAAGTGCGGTCACTATCACTGTTGAAGTTATGCCAATGGATATGGGAAATGAAATTACCGTTACTGATCCAACTGGTCGCCGCGTCGATGACGGAACCCTCACCGTGGCAGGTAATGAAATTATTGTTGGGATGAAAGAGATTACTGAATCAGGTGTTTACAAAGTCAGCTACAACATAATCTCTGAGATGGATTCTCCACTAGACGGATCCTTTATCTTCAATTTCTCAACACCATCGATATCAACACCATCTACATCAACACCACAAGAAGTAATACCTGTGACTCCGGTAAAGGCGGAAGGTAGTGACTTCGGAACCAACCTCTTTGTAATCGGATTGCTTGTAATCTCTTTTGCAGTTTTAGTTTCGTTGGCACTTTACGCCCGAAAGATCTTTAAAGAGCGATGACCTCTCTGGCAGCAGAACTTAATTCTGCTGGTCCGCTTATTGTATCGTTGACCACGGCAGGAAAGTTCATTTCACTTGTCGCAAGTTTTGCAACAATTGGCTTCTTATTAGCAATGGCGTTTTTCTTGCTCGACGATGCTGGCAAGTTATCCAAATCAGCAAAAGCACTTCGAAAGGCAGCAGCCGCAGCTGCGCTACTTTGGGTACTTGGGCAGGGGCTCAATATTTTGGCCACCCTGGCAAATATTTTAGGTACGTCAATAACCGATGCTTTAGATCCAAATTCGCTACGGTCATTTATCTCTCAGATAGAACTTGGCCGATATATGTTTGTGCAATTTTCGTTGGCGCTAATTATCTCTTTAATTGTTTTACGTATACGAACTGTGGCAGCAGCCAATGCTCTTTTGCTTCTATCTTTCATCGCAGTAATAGCCCCAATATTTTCTAGCCACTCTGCCTCCAGCGGTTCACATGCTTTAGCTATCGGCTCTTTGATAGTGCACGTAGTTGCGCTTACTTTCTGGGTTGGTGGTCTGATCGCGATCGCAACGCTTTCTGCCGCCGATCGTGCACTCGCCCTGCCTCGCTTTAGCGCATTAGCGCTCTGGTCAGTTATTGCAGTCGTTGCCAGCGGTGTTGCAAATGCTTGGGCCAGACTCAACTTTCAAAGTGCCTGGAGTTCAGATTATGCCCGCTTGGTCATACTTAAAGTCGTCATCACTTCAGTGCTTATCTATTTTGGCTTTATTAACCGCAGATATCTTTCGGGCAAGTGGCAGATCAGTCTGCCAAATCTAAGTCGCTTAATTTTTGTAGAAGTGATGATCATGCTTGGCGCGGTATTGGCTGGTTCTCGTCTTTCGAATATGGAACCACCATTGCGCGAAGAGAGCGCAATTTTAGATCCAGGATTGGCAATTGCAGGAATCGCAACTCCACCCCCGCCCAATCTATGGCGCTTAATTTCTCTTTATGATCCAGATGCGCTGATGATCGGAGTGCTAGTCGCTGCAGTAGCACTTTACATAAGAGGCGTAATTATATTGTCGCGACGCGGAGATAAGTGGCCAGTTGGACGCACTGTTGCATTTGCAATCGGAATCAGCTTTATTGATTATGCAACAAGTGGTGGCTTAGCTGTTTATGCAAAATTCTCTTTTGAATATCACATGATTGCCCATATGGCACTTGGCATGATCGCGCCGATTGGAATTGTTCTAGGAGCGCCAATTACTCTGGCGCTGCGCACGCTGCCGCAGGGGCGCACCCAAGAAGAACGCGGTGTTCGTGGCACGCTGATCGCCCTCTTACATTCCAAGCCCGCCGGTATTTTCACCAATCCGATAATCGCTCTAGCTATCTTCGACGGATCACTCTTTGCACTTTATATGACACCGTTATTCGGAGATATGATGCAATCGCATATTGGGCATTTATTTATGAATGTTCATTTTCTCTTGGCCGGCATCCTCTTCTTTCACGTAATAATTGGAATTGATCCCAACCCAAGAAAAGTGCCCCATATTGTGCGGATAGTTATTCTCCTTGCCGCGATGAGTATCCACGCATTTTTCGCTGTGGCCTTGCTATCTGGTTCTACCTTGATTGATCAGGGTTATTTCGCTTCACTGCAAACTCCTTGGAATCTAGATCTCCTTGCAGATCAACGGGCGGGTGGCTCTATCGCTTGGGCGATGGGCGAAATACCAATTCTGCTGGCGCTAATTGCGACCTTCATCCAGTGGATGCGCGAAGATAAAAAGGAAACCAAGCGCATTGACCGAAACGAAGCGCGCCTAGCCGCTTTGGGTGAACCCGATGAACTTGCTCAATATAATGCGTACCTAACTTCATTGGCAGCTAAGGATGCGGAAGAGAAAAAATGACGACTAACGATCTATATACGCTGCCATCTGAGTACAACGATTTGCGCGCCAGTGCGCGCGCACTTGCCGAAAATGAGATAGCACCGCACGCTGCTGCAGTCGATGAAGACCATCGCTTTCCACAAGAAGCCGCCGATGCGCTTCTAAAATCAGGGCTAAGCGCTGCCCACGTCCCAACTGAATTTGGCGGAGAAGGCGCAGATGCGCTGGCTACAGTGATAATCATTGAAGAGGTTGCGCGCGTTTGTGCATCGTCATCGTTGATCCCGGCTGTTAATAAACTTGGCTCACTTCCTTTAATGTTAAGTGGAAGTAAAGAGCAGAAAGAACGTTGGTTGCCACAACTTGCGAAAGGAAGCGGTTTCTCATACTGCCTCTCTGAATCAGAAGCAGGATCTGATGCTTCTGCGCTTAAGACAAAGGCAGAGCGCAGTGGTGATAGCTGGGTAATAAATGGAAGTAAAAAGTGGATTTCAAACGCTGGAATCTCTGAGTTTTATACCGTCATTGCCCAAACTGATCCAAGTAAAGGCTCTAAAGGAATTACTGCATTTATAGTTGAGAAATCTGATGCTGGCGTTTCATTTGGTGCACCGGAAAAGAAGATGGGATTTCGTGGATCACCAACGCGGGAAGTTTATTTCGATAACGTTACAATCGGCGATGATCGCCGAATCAGTGAAGTCGGTGCAGGTTTTGCACTTGCTATGGATACCCTCGATCACACCCGCATCACGATCGCCGCGCAAGCTTTAGGAATTGCCCAAGGTGCGCTAGATGTTGCGGCTAAATATTCACACGAGCGGAAACAATTTGGCAAGGAGATCTTTGATTTTCAAGGAGTGCAGTTTATGTTGGCAGATATGGCGATGAATATTGAAGCCGCCCGCCAGTTAACCTACGCCGCAGCCGCACGGAGCGAACGAGGCGATAAGGATCTGAAATTCTTCTCAGCAGCAAGTAAAACCTTTGCCAGCGATGTTGCGATGAAAGTGACTCAAGACGCAGTACAAGTTTTAGGTGGCTATGGGTATGTCTCGGACTATCCAGTAGAGCGCATGATGCGTGATGCCAAACTTACACAAATTTATGAAGGCACAAATCAAATTCAACGAATTGTGATGGCGCGGAATCTGCCAGCTAATTAATTTTTGAAACGTAAGACTAAGTCAGGTGTTGCGGCGGCGCTGAGGCGAATATCAAAATCTTCGCGCGGTAAATCTTCGCTAGAAATTTCATCTGGGTGGATCAACCCGATGCTCCAAGCGCTTAACTTAGAAAGTGTGCGATCGTAAAATCCACCTCCTTGACCTAGCCTGTAACCAGAGCGATCAATGCGAAGTGCAGGAACAATAATCAATTCAATCTGCGTTAGATTTGAAAGCGCTGCTCCGACAGGTTCTAATATTTTCTTGGAGAATTTGCTGGGAGTTAACTGATCAACGCCACCTTGCCATTGCACCCATTCGAGTTCTTTGCCAACAATTCTTGGAAGATACAGAACCTTTCCGCTCTTTAAGAGCGCAGTATTCAAATCCGAAGTGCTTGGCTCATCCCCGTAAGAGATATATGTTGCGATATGTGATGCTTTAATAAATTCAAGTGAGCTAGCAAGGTGAGCAAAAGAGTGATCTAGATATCTTTCGCGCCTTTCAAAGCGATAGCGATTGCGCAAATCGGCTTTCTCACTCGATGCGCTCACGTAAATCCCCAATATTTGGTTACTCAAGAAGTATTGTTGCTGATTATGTCAGACCGTATGCGTGTGGATGAGTTCCTCTCCTCTCTTATTTCAATATGCCGTCCACTAGAACCATTCAGCATGTCGCTACTGGATGCGCATGGGGCAACGCTCGCCGAAGATGTTTATGCGGGAGAGCGGTTAGTTTTAAAATCTGGCTCACGAATCCGCTCAACTCAAATTGGGTTAGCTGCTTCTATCGGCCGCGACCAACTGCCTACTCGACCACATCCGCGCGTAGTTGTGCTATCTGCTGGGCCCGATCTAGTTGAACCAGGTAAAGAGTTAAAAGAAGGCGAAGAATTTGAGACAAATTCTTGGTTGCTGACAACCGCTGTACGCGAAGTAGGAGCAGTTGCCTATCGAGTACACACAATTCCTGACGATGAAGCGCAATTGCAAGCGGTAATAGAAGACCAATTAGTTCGGGCAGATTTAATAATAATTAGCGGTGAGCGTAAAGATGATTCATTTGATTTGATTACCCGAACTTTGGCGGCGCTGGGCGAGATCACGACTGTAGATATCGCTATTGAATCCAGCGGAAGACATAATTTTGGAGTAATCGGTCCGGATAAAACTCCTGTTGTGACTCTGCCCGGTGATCCAGTTGCGGCATATATATCTTTTGAGCTATTTATTCGCCCGATGATTCGCACAATGTTAGGCGCTGCAACGATTCATCGCCCTTCAGTGAAAGCCAAACTTGAGAAGGCGATAACTTCCACAAGCGATAACCGGTCTTATATTCGTGCAGTTCTTTCCGAAGACGGTAAATCTGTACTGCCGCTTTTCTCGCAGGGCTCTAGCGTGCAAGATGAACAGACCACGCTTTCTGATGCCAACGCTCTGATTGCTGTGCCTGAAGGTGATGTGAAAATCGCAGCTGGCTCAGATGTAACAGTTGTTGTACTTGAGCGTCGATATATTTGAACTAGGAATAAATAAATGTCTGAGAATTGGCCCGTGCATCTGAAATCAGGCGAGTTAATTCTTAAGCCACTTCGTTGGCGCGATCGTAATTGCTGGCTAAATCTACGCAATGAAAATCGCGATTGGCTGACCGAATGGGAAGCCACGTTGCCACAAGTGCCGGGAGAGATTGAATCTAATAAGCTGCCGACATTCGTTGAAATGGTGAGTTGGCATCGCCGCGAAGGTCGACAGGGGCGTTCTTATTCCCTTGCCATCTGGCATATCAACGGGCAAGGCAAGAATTTGATCGGCCAAATCACAATGGGTGGAGTGATGTACGGAGCTATGCGCGGTGCGCATATCGGCTATTGGATTGGCCGGGCATATGCCAATCGCGGATTTATAACTCAAGCAGTCCAGGCGGTTACCGATTTTGGCTTTAGCGCCCTTAAATTGCATCGTATTGAAATAAATATTCGCCCAGAAAATCTTCCATCAATTCGGGTAGCCGAAAAAGCAGGGTACCTATTTGAGGGAGTGCGACCCCGGTACTTACATATAGATGGAAGTTGGCGCGACCATGTCTGTTACGTCAAAGAAAATAGTGAGGTCATTTAACCCTCTAAATCCGCAGAGTTTGCGGGGTGCTCCTCTAACCTTGGTTCATCATGGCTTCAGGAATCATCTATCTATTGATAATTGGCATGTGGGTGGCTTACTTCCTCCCACGCTGGGTCCACGATAGAAATGAATTCTCCGGAAAGAGCGTCGAAAGATATAAGAGCGCACTCCGAATAGTTGCTAGCAATTCTCCTGGCGGAAGTTCGGGCACTGGAGTAATTCATACCGATTTAGATCGTGAAGCAAAAGTTGCCCAACAACTTATGCGCCGCCGAATTATCTTTCTACTAATTACGATTTCATTCGTTATGACGATAGTGGGTGCAATTATGCAAACTCTCGCAATTTCATTTATTGGAATTCCGGCGCTGGCCTTCGTAATGTATTTGGCGTACGTACGCCATCAAAGCAATACTGAGAGAGCACAACGTCGTCGGGTTAATCAACTGCATCGCAGTACTGCAGGAGTTTCGCCCACCAACCTATCTGAAGTAGTTGCCCCTAAACAAAGCACAGAACATTGGATTCCACTCACCGAACGTGAACTTACTGGCGTAACAATTTTGCCGAAGGGTAGCGCTGCAGCTCGTGGAGAATGGCAACCAAATTCAGTTCCGGTACCTACTTACGTAAGCGCTCCAAAGGCAATTGTTCCAAAACGTGTAATTGATCTAACAACGCCTGGACAGTGGAGTGAAGAGCAAGAGAGGCTTGAACGTGAAGCGCTTGCAGCGGCTGCACCATCTAGAGATGAGATCTTTGATCAACAGCTAGCAGATGAAGCTGTGGCCCGATTAAAAGAGAATCGCGCGGCTAACGGGTAAAGGCTAGATCCACGATGGCAGCCACATACGGGCCCGCCATGCTTCGTAGGTGATTACATCAGCGATGAATATTGGTAAAAAGTAGATAAAGTTTAGAAATATCACAGCACCCACAAGTGCGATGAAAATGTAGGTATTTCTGCTATTTTTAAAGTGAATTAGCGCAATATAAGCGCAGTAAAGAATTGCAAGTATTATAAATGGTTGAAATACGATGGCATAAAATGAGAATACAGTGCGCTCTTGAAAAAAGAACCAAGGTAGATAACCCGCTGTAATCCCAACGACAATAATATTCAACTGTGGCTCATAGAGTTTTTGGGCTAGTGATTTAATCCAAAACCCAAAGACAACCGCAACTGCAATTATGCCGATCCACCATAAAAATGGCGTTCCCAACGCTAGAACTTCCTGCGCACAATTTTCTGCGCCACACCCTTTGGGGCTCTGGTAATAAAATGAAGTAGGTCGCCCCATAACAATCCAACTCCAGGGATTTGCTTGGTAGGCATGCTTTTCAACTAATCCGGTATGAAAGCCCAGCATCTGAGAGTGATAATGTAGAAACGAGCTAAGAGCACTCGCTGAGTGATCACGCGCCCAACCACGACTCGAAAGAAACCAACCTGTCCAAGAAGCGAAGTAAATCGCTACTGGCGTAATCGCGTACTGCGCAAAAGTTCTTAGTGTTGGCTTTATAAGATCGCGCCCTGTGTGGTGAGTAAAGACCCTATAAATTGCAATGACCGCAAATAAAGTTAAGAAATAGAGACCACTCCATTTTGTTGCGACAGCTAACCCAAGCGCAATTACTGTCCACCAATGCCAGCGCATCACAAAGAAATATGTTGCTAGCAGTATGAAGAAAGTTAAATAAATATCTAGCAGGGCTATCCGTGAATGAACCAGTGCCAGACCATCCATCGCCATTAAAGCGCTGGCTGAAAGCGTAAGAAAAGAGTTTCGAAATAATCGCTGCGCAATTAATGCAATCAATATGATCATGATTGACCCAAGCAGAGCCCCCATAAAGCGCCAGCCGAACTCGTTATCTCCAAAAATCTTTATTCCCAAGGCGATTAGCCATTTGCCAACTGGGGGATGGACGATAAATTCGGGAGCGTTCTTAGCTACTTCAACGCCATAGGCCAGATAGTCACGGGCGCCATCGACGTAGTAGACCTCATCAAATACAAAACCTTTTGGTCTTCCCAAATTAAATAATCTAAGGGCAAGAGCGAATAAAGCGATCGCTGCTACGCCTATCTGGGTTTTCACAGGCTTAGCGTACTGAGAGGATGTACCTATGGCTTTAACGATGGCGGCGACTCCTCTGGGGAATCCCTTGGATGCAAGTCCGCGCTTAAAAGATGCAATTGCAGAAGCCGAAATTATCGCTGCCGAAGATTCTCGTCGCTTTCATCGCTTATGCGCAGATATCGGCGTGACATTTACTGGCAAAGTAATTTCTTTCTTCGACGGAAATGAAACTGAGCGAAGCGAAGAGATCTTGCAGCACTTGAGATCAGGCAAGAACGTTTTAGTTGTTTCTGATGCCGGTATGCCAACAATTAGCGATCCCGGCTTTCGCTTGGCTCGTGATGCAATGGCGGAAAATTTAGAAGTAAGAGTTATTCCTGGACCGAGTGCGCCAGTAATGGCAATTGTGCTATCTGGTTTAGCGACCGATCGATTTACTTTTGAAGGATTTACTCCCCGCGCAGTTGGCGCAAGACAAGCAACTTTTGAAGCGTTGCGATTTGAAGAGCGAACTATGGTCTTCTTTGAAGCCCCACATCGCTTGGTTGAATCTTTACAAGATGCAAGAAGCATTTTCGGTAGCGACCGACGAGGTGCGATTTGTCGCGAGATGACCAAGACTTATGAAGAAACTATTCGCGGAACGCTGACTGAACTTCTGCAATGGGCTGAGAGTAAAGAAGTCTTAGGCGAGATAACGCTGGTTATCGCCGGAGCTGATGTTGGTACGGCCGAGAAATCGGCTGCAGATACGGTTGCTCGAGTACGTGAATACGAGGAGGCCGGAATGGATCGAAAGAGCGCAATTTCCACTGTGGCCGATGAATTCGACCTTCCGAAGCGGATCGTTTATGCAGCAGTAGTTGATGCGAATAAGATGCGCTCGTGAAGTCCTTTTATCTAACTACGCCGATTTACTATGTAAATGATGCGCCGCATATCGGACATGCATATACAACGGTGGCCGGCGATGTTCTGACTCGTTGGCATCGCCAACGCGGCGAATCAGTTTGGTTCTTAACCGGAACCGATGAACACGGACAGAAAGTAATGCGCACCGCAGAACAAAATAACGTTGCACCACAAGCTTGGGTCGATAAATTGGTCGCCGATGCTTGGAAACCTAATTGGAAAGCGTTAAATATCGCAAATGATGATTTCATCCGCACAACTGAGCCACGCCACACTGAACGCGTTCAAAAATTTCTGCAATCACTTAAAGATGCGGGCCATATTTATGCTGGTAAATATGAAGGCCCATATTGCGTGGGATGTGAAGAATTTAAATTACCTGGTGATCTAATTGATGCAGATGGCGAGAAACTCTGCCCGATCCACAGTAAGCCAATCGAATTAGTAAATGAAAATAACTGGTTCTTTAGATTGTCTGCATTCGTTGAACCACTACTTGAGCACTACCGTAATGATCCTGGCGCTTGCCAACCAGAGAGTGCGCGTAATGAAGTAGTCTCATTTTTAGAAGGTGGAGTATCTGACCTTTCAATTTCTCGTTCTACTTTTGATTGGGGAATCCCGGTTCCTTGGGATACCGATCAAGTGGTTTATGTCTGGTTTGATGCTCTACTTAATTACGCAACTGCGGTCGGATTAACCGATCCAGCTGATAGTGAAGGTGGAAAGAAATTTGCACAGACTTGGCCAGTAGATGTTCATTTAGTTGGAAAAGATATCTTACGTTTTCACGCAGTTATCTGGCCAGCGATGTTGATGGCGGCAGAAGTTGCAGTGCCAAAGAAAGTCTTTGCCCACGGTTGGCTTCTTGTTGGTGGCGAAAAGATGAGCAAGAGCAAGCTAACTGGAATTGCGCCATCGGATATCACAGACCACTTTGGCGTAGATGCTTTCCGATATTACTTCTTGCGCGCTATTCCTTTTGGTAGCGATGGTTCATTCTCCTGGGAAGATATGTCAGCGCGATATACATCTGAACTTGCCAACGATTTTGGTAACTTAGCCTCACGTTTAGCAGCGATGATTGAAAAGTACTGTGACGGTAAAGTCCCGGCAGTTGCCACAGATTCCGATTTATCTAGCGCACTTGCCGCAACAGTTGCTAAAGCAGACGCTGCAATGGTGGCGCTAGATTTCCAAGGTGGAATCACCGCAGTTATGGATTTCTGTAAAAAAGTAAATGGCTATGTCACCGAGAAAGAGCCGTGGATTTTGGCCAAAGATGAGGCAAATAAGGCTGAGTTAAATGAGGTTCTGTATAACACCGCCGAATCGCTACGTGCTCTCGCTATCTTGCTGCATCCGGTTATGCCCGCCACAACTGAAATTCTCTGGGAGAGTTTGGGTGCGAATAAATCCATTGGATCGTTGGGCGCACAAGTTATTTCCAACGTTGCTAATTGGGGACAGTTGCCCGAAGGAACTATCGTGACAAAGACTCCAGTTTTATTTCCACGGCTCGAGATTAAAGAGTAATTTTCCATGGCAGATCGCCACAATCGCGATATTGATCGCCCGCTGGCGCCTACGCCGAAACCACTGCCTGTTGCGACCGTGGATTCGCACGCGCACTTAGAGATAGTCACAGATGCCGCTCCTGATTCAGATGCAGTAAAAAAAGTTTTAGATGATGCCAAAGCCGCCGGAGTTGATCGCGTTGTGCAGGTTGGATATTCCGCAGAGCAATCAAAATGGTGCGTAGCAGCGGCTGAACACTTTAACGATAGCGTTTTAGCAGCGGTTGCCCTGCATCCTAATGAAGCGCCAATAGTCGCCGATATGGAAGCGGATCTGAAGATAATTGAAGCGCTGGCAGCACATCCACGGGTACGAGCAATTGGTGAGACTGGTTTAGATTATTTCCGAACCCCTCCAGAACTTAGAAAACGTCAGCAAGATTCCTTTAAATGGCATATTGAATTAGCTAAAAAGAATAAGAAAGCTCTGGTAATCCATGACCGCGATTCGCATGAAGATGTCTTATCAATATTGCTTGAAGTTGGCGCGCCAGAGAAGACGATATTTCACTGTTTCTCTGGCGATGTTGAAATGGCGAAGACCTGTATTGACCGGGGATATGTGCTTTCTTTTGCAGGTACCTTAACTTTTAAGAACGCACCTGCCTTACGAGAGGCTGTGAAATTGGTTCCTTATGAACAATTACTTGTTGAAACAGATTCACCATTTCTAGCGCCTATGCCCAACCGCGGAGCGCTTAATACTCCCGCGCAGATTGCAAATATTGTGCGGGCGATGGCGGAGGAGCGAAATGAAAGCGTCGCAACTTTGGCGCAAGCGCTATCTGATAACGCTGAGCGAATATTTGGCTCCTTTGCCGCAGGTTCAACGCTATGACTTTGCTCGGTGCTGCAGAAATTAGAGCGCTAGCAGAGAGGTTAGATTTAAAACCATCAAAATCACTCGGTCAAAACTTTGTAATTGATGGAAATGTCTGTCGCAAGATTGTTCGTACCGCCGGTGTTACATCGTCAGATATTGCGCTAGAGATCGGTCCTGGACTGGGTTCGCTTACGCTAGCGATGATGGAAGAAGCCGCCAGCGTTGTGGCAGTTGAAATTGATCCGCGCTTGGCCAACCAACTTCCTATAACTGCTGCAGCACATAGCGAAAACGCAGAACGATTAACGGTGATAAACCAAGATGCTTTACAGCTAAAGAATTTGCCAGTTGATCCAACTGTTTTAGTTGCAAATTTGCCCTATAACGTTTCGGTTCCGGTCTTTCTTCACCTTTTGGAGATTCTCCCAACGCTACGTAGCGGCGTGGTGATGGTGCAGGCCGAAGTTGCCGATCGCTTAGCGGCTAAACCAAATACCAAAGAGTATGGAATTCCATCGGTTAAGGCTGCTTGGTGGGCGCAAGTTACCGGTGCAGGATCGGTATCGCGTTCGATCTTCTGGCCTGCTCCCAACGTTGATTCCAAGTTGGTGGCATTTAAGCGAAGGGCAACACCAGGTGACGAAAGCCTGCGCAAAGAGGTATTTGCCATTATTGATTTGGCATTTGCGCAACGGCGCAAGATGTTACGCGCCGCCCTTTCATCACGATATGGGGGATCGGGCGCAGCTGAGGCACACTTAATAGCCGCCGGAATCGATCCAACGCTGCGTGGTGAATCGCTGGATATTCATAGTTTCTGCAAAATCGCACAACAAGGTTTAGAGTCTTAACGTGTCTGCGACAAATAACGGATCCGTAACTGTGCGCGTGCCCGCCAAAGTCAATCTGCAATTGGCAGTTGGCCCGCGCGAAGCAGATGGATATCACAACTTAGTTTCAGTCTTTCAAGCAATTTCAATTTATGACGATGTAACCATTAGTAAGACTGCGCCTGGTTCTGGAATAACCATTGAAATTACTGGTGATCACAAACACGGAGTACCTAGCAACTCTACAAATTTGGCGGTAAAAGCCGCCCAGTTGATCGCTGATGAGTACGGCTTTGCCGTGGATATACATATTGCGGTGAATAAATCTATTCCAGTCGCAGGTGGAATGGCGGGTGGAAGTGCAGATGCCGCCGCCGTAATTGTTGGATTAAATGAGTTATTTGATTTAGAAATGTCGCGGGAAGAGATGTTGGAATTTGGATCACAATTGGGAAGCGATGTCCCATTTATGATTACCGGTGGAACAGCAATCGGCCAAGGTCGAGGCGATCAGTTAACCGCAGCGCTTTCGCGCGGCACTTACCACTGGGTTCTAGCGCTTTCTACAGTTGGTCTGTCAACGCCTGCGGTTTATCAAGAGTGTGATCGTTTACGCGCCGGCTTAGATATCGCCGCACCACAGACTAGCGATGCGCTTATGCAATCACTACTAAGTGCAGACCCCAAAGCAGTTGGCTTAGCGCTACAGAACGATCTGCAATCGGCGGCTTGTTCTTTGCGTCCCGCGCTGACTTTAGTTTTAGATGTTGGTGAAGAATATGGAGCCCTTGGCGCAATCGTCTCGGGTTCGGGCCCAACCGTGGCATTTTTAGTTGGTGATGAAGAGCAAGGCTTAGATCTAGCAGTTGCACTTACTTCAAGTGGAGTTGTGGGAAGCGTTGCGCGGGCTTATGGACCAGTGCCCGGAGCGAAAGTTATTTAGATCTCTTCTAAATGTGCAGCAAGAACGCTTAACAAATCAGCAAGAGCCAAACGTTGTTCACGAGTTAACCCCTGTAATAAGTCTCGCTCGTGCTCTAGCAACCCATCAAGTGCTTTATCGACTGCCCGCATTCCTGATGCAGTCAAAGTTACAAGAGAACCACGGCCATCATCGGGATCAGGTTGGCGTGTTATCAACTTCAATTCTTCTAAGCGATCTAATCGATTTGTCATTGTTCCACTTGTGACAAGCGTTTCTTGCATTAATTCACCAGGTGAAAGTTGGTAAGGATCGCCAGCGCGACGCAACGCAGCTAAAACGTCAAAACCCCAAGTTTCTAAATCTGCGAATGCATCGCGGCGCGCAATATCGAGATTGCGTGAAATACGTGTGATGCGACTTAATACAGCGAATGGGCTTAAGTCCAGATCAGGGCGTTCGCGCTTCCAGGCCGCAATTAGGCGGTCTACCTCATCACGATGAGCGCTCATAGAGGTAAAGGCTAGCGGCGATAACTGCCCCCGAAGTGTTGCTCGGAAGTGTTGATGGTCGCGAGCACACATGGTTATGAGGGAGAATATGGGTTCCGCCATTGTGTAGTGGCTAGCACATGGGCCTTTGAAGCCCAGGGTCCAGGATCGATACCTGGTGGCGGAGCGTTAGACTTACCCATATGAGTGCAAACCTCGAGACGGTTGTTGTTCTAGCCGCAGGTGAAGGCACTCGAATGAAATCTGCAACACCAAAAGTTCTGCACGAAGTTGCGGGACGCTCACTGGTTGGCCACGTTCTTCACGCAGTTCAATCGTTAAAACCAAAGCAAGTATGCGTCGTTGTTGGCGCC
Source organism: Actinomycetota bacterium (assembly GCA_027731885.1). Classification (GTDB taxonomy): domain Bacteria; phylum Actinomycetota; class Actinomycetes; order Nanopelagicales; family Nanopelagicaceae; genus Planktophila. The sequence continues at coordinate 13,873 of JAQCAO010000003.1, forward strand.
GGTCGTGAAGCAGTTGAGGCCCATCTCTCAGAAATCGCTCCAAAAGTTACAACGGTCTTTCAAGAACGTCGTGGCGGCACAGGTCACGCAACGCAGCTAGCGCTCGCCGACATAAAACTGTCAGGGACTATTTTAATTTTAGCTGGCGATACCCCACTTTTGACTGGCGAATCTTTACAGCAGCTCCTTGATATTCACCACGCTGGTGGATTCACCGCCACCGTTCTTACCGCAGAACACCCTGATCCAACTGGTTATGGGCGAATCATCCGCAGCGATGATGGCTCTTTACTTCGCATTGTTGAAGAAGGTGATGCGGATGAGTCTGAAAAAGCAATTTACGAGATTAATTCAGGGGTTTACGCCTTTGATGCGCAGAAGTTATCGGGCGCCATCGGAAAGCTAAAGAACGCTAATTCGCAGGGCGAACTGTATCTAACCGATGTTATTGAAATTCTGCGCAACGATGGTGGCGCTATTGCTGCAGCGCTGATTGAAGATTTCATTGAAATTCTCGGCGTCAACGATCGCGTGCAATTGGCTGAAAGCGCTGCGCTCTTGCGCGATCGAATAAATGAGGACTTTATGCGCGCCGGAGTGACGATTGTGGATCCGACAACTACCTGGATAGATGCCACGGTAAAAATTGAAAACGATGTCACAATCTTTCCCGGCACAGCAATTCTCGGTAGCACCACAATCGCGACGGGCGCTGTGATTGGGCCACGCGCAGTACTCGAATCTTGCACAGTATTGAGCGGCGCCAAGATCATTGAATCAAATTGCATTGCAGCAACTATCGGCAAAGATGCCAACGTTGGCCCTTACTCATATTTACGTAAAGACACAGTACTCGGCACTAGCGCAAAGGCTGGCGCATTTGTAGAAATGAAGAATGTAAGCGTTGGAGATGGATCAAAAGTTCCACATCTTTCCTATGTCGGTGATGCAACTATCGGTGAAGGCACCAATATTGGCGCTGCCACAATCTTTGTTAACTACGATGGCGTCGAAAAGCATCACACAACTGTCGGAGATCACGTCCGAATCGGAAGCGATTCAATGTTGGTAGCGCCAGTTTCAATTGGTGACGGGGCTTACACCGCCGCAGGATCTGTGATTACTGAAGATGTTCCACCCGGTGCCATGGGTGTCGCTAGAGGTAAGCAGAGAAATGTAATAGGTTGGGTCCTGCGCAAGCGATCTGGTTCACAATCTGCCAAAGCTGCTGCGCGACATAGCGACGAGAAGAAGGGGTAATTTCCTTGAGCGAAATTCGTTTATCCTCAGAGAAAAGACTCCGCCTTTTTTCAGGACGCGGATTTCCCGAACTATCAGATGCCGTCGCTGCCGAACTCGGTATCCCACTAACACCAACATCTGCATATGACTTTGCTAATGGTGAAGTATTTGTTCGCTTCGAAGAATCTGTTCGCGGTTGTGATGCCTTTGTTATTCAAAGCCACACCGCTCCAGTAAATAAACAGATAATGGAGCAATTGATTATGGTGGATGCGCTAAAGCGCGCATCAGCTAAACGCATCACCGTTGTTGCCCCGTTTTATGGTTACGCCCGCCAAGATAAGAAGCATCGCGGCCGCGAACCAATCACAGCGCGCTTAATGGCAGATCTTTACAAGGCTGCAGGCGCTGATCGATTAATGGTGGTTGATCTACACACTTCACAAATTCAAGGATTTTTTGATGGACCGGTGGATCATTTATTTGCACTGCCAATGCTCGCCAATTATGTCGGTAGCAAAGTTGATCGCTCGCGACTAACAATTGTTTCGCCAGACTCTGGTCGTGTTCGCGTCGCCGAACGTTGGTCTGAACTCCTTGGTGGATGCCCAATCGCCTTTATCCATAAAACACGCGATCCACGGGTTCCAAATGAAGCTGTAACCGGAAAGGTTGTCGGTGAAGTAGATGGACAAACCTGCGTTGTTATCGATGACATGATCGACACTGCAGGCACAATTACTAAGGCTGTAGATGCTTTATTTGCAGCAGGTGCAAAAGAGGTAATCGTTGCTGCAACCCACGCTGTATTTTCTGGCCCAGCAGTTGAGCGTTTAAAGGCGTCAAGGGTGACCGAAGTCGTTGTCACAGATTCACTGCCGATCGAAGAAGATAAGCGCTTTGATGGCCTCACCGTCCTTTCAATTGCGCCACTTTTGGCGCGCGCCATACGTGAAGTCTTCGAAGATGGCTCAGTAACAAGTCTTTTTGACGGCCACAGCTAAGTCAGGCTAATATCGCCTTATAGTTTCCGGCGAGGGTGAAAAACTCCGTAATCGACGGTAAGGATTTAACTCCTGCTGGGACTTTGTGTACTAACCGAAGTAGCCCAAATAAATTCAATTGAAGATAAACAGGAGTAATTAAAATGGCAGAAATCAAGATCACCGGCACAACACGCACCGAATTCGGCAAGGGTGCTTCTCGTCGTGCACGAGTAGCAGGTCTTGTTCCTGCAGTTATCTACGGTCACGGCGAAAAGCCACAGCACATCACACTTCCTGCGCGCGAACTTGGCGTTGCTTTAAAGCAGTCAAACGTTCTTCTACAAATTAATATTAATGGCAAAGAGGAGCTAACTCTGCCAAAGGCGATCGTCCGCCATCCGCTTAAGCAGATCCTCGAGCACATCGACCTAGTCGCTGTTCGCCGTGGAGAAAAAGTTATTGTTGCTGTTCCTGTTCACACAGAAGGTGAACACGATCGTGACGGAATTCTTGAGCACGTTAACAACACAATCGACGTTGAAGTTGAAGCAACTACTATTCCTTCATTCTTCACACTTGACCTAACAGGTCTTGCAGCTGGCGCATCTCTCTACGCCGAAAGTGTTGCTCTACCTGCTGGCGTTCGCTTGGTATCTGATCCAAGAACTATCGTGGTTCACCTATCTGAGCGTTCAACTGTCGTTGAAGAAGTTGCCGCAGTAGCACCAGCTGCAGATGATGCAGCGGCACCTGCAGATGATGCTGAGAAGAAGGACTAACAAGCCTTACTCTTTCTCCTGTGAGTTCATCTCCTTGGATAATTGTTGGTCTCGGTAACCCGGGCGAACAATATGCCGCCACTCGCCACAACGTTGGCCAGATGGTTATTGATGAGTTAGCTAAACGCCATAATGTAAAGCTGAGTACCCATAAGTCAAGCACCGACATCGCCGCCTACAAGTTAGGCGTCGGTGTTGATGCTTTTTCGGTGATCCTTGCAAAATCAAAGAGTTACATGAATGAATCTGGTGGACCGATAAAAGCACTTGCTAACTTTTATTCAGTAGAGCCGAAACAAATAATTGTTCTGCACGACGAATTAGATATCCCATTTGCCGCAATCCGCTCGAAGATCGCGGGCGGCGATAACGGCCACAATGGTCTGAAATCACTTACCTCAGCCTTTGATACCTCCGAATATTTTCGGGTGCGTTTAGGTATTGGTCGCCCGATGGGTCAGCAGGATCCAGCAGATTTTGTTCTGAAGCAATTTAGTAAAGAAGAGAAGAAGGACCTGCCTGAGTTCTTGGATCGCGGCGCAGATGTTGTGGAATCGCTAATTGAAAGAGGGCTTGATTTCACCCAATCTAAATTTAATTCCTGAAATGAGTTAGCTGGAATCAGCCAGTATTTCGCAGCCCTGCTGCAATACCGTTAATTGTCAGCAGAAGCGCACGGATAAGTGTGGGATCAGATGAATCGCCGGCGGTGCGAACTCGATGAAGCAAATTAACTTGCAGCAAATGCAGAGGTGATAAATAAGCCTCACGTACCTGCAGCGTGCGAGCCAATATCGGCTGATCACCAAGCAGAGTGGTCTTTTCGGTGAGCGCCAAGATCTCTTTTACCGTTAATTCAAATTCTTCAGTAATTGTGTCGAGGAAGTGATGCAACTCTTTAGGAACAAGAGTTTCTACATATCTCTTTGCAGTTACTAAATCGGTCTTAGCCAAGGTCATTTCCACATTGCTGATAAAGGTACGGAAGAAGTGCCAATCTTTGAGCATCTTCTTTAATTCATCTGACTTGCCAGCTTCGCGTGCCGCCTTTAAGCCAGATCCAACGCCATACCAACCAGGAACAATTTGTCGCGATTGGGTCCAACCAAATACCCAGGGAATTGCCCGCAGTGAATCGAGTCCGCCTGCTGCATCAGGACGCCGCGAGGGACGTGATCCAAGGAAGAGATTTCCTAACTGCTCAACGGGCGTCGACGCATAAAAATATGCCGGCAAGTCAGGGTGGTCAATCAAATTGCGATAGCGCACAAATGAGTTATCACTAATCAGATTCATACATTCGTTCCACTGCGCAAGATCGGCCGGACTCTGTCGCGGTCCGCGGTTGAGAATTGTTGCTTCAAGGGAAGCAGCGAGAGTTAACTCAACATTTTCGCGAGCAAGTGCCGGCAGCGCATATTTATCGCTAATTACTTCACCTTGTTCAGTCATCTTTATCTGACCGTCAACCGAACCCCAAGGAAGAGCAACCAAGGCGTCGTAAGTTGGACCACCACCGCGACCGACTGAACCACCGCGACCGTGAAATAGGCGAAGCGTTACGCCATATTTCATCGCCACATCACGCAGAATTCTTTGCGCGCGGTGAATCTCTCACGATCTGGTTTCGCTTCCGGGATCTTTATTTGAATCTGAATATCCCAGCATTACCTCTTGCACATCACCGCGCAGTTTTACTAGAGAACGATAAGTCGGGTCAGATAATAATTTCTCAAGTATTTCACCAGCGGATCTAAGTTCGGCGACGGTTTCAAGAAGTGGCGCAAAACCAATCTTCGCGACTTTCTTATCGAGATCAACCAAACCAGCGGCTTTACCAATAACTGTGGCGGCGATTAAATCATCTGCGCCTTTAGTCATTGAGACGATATAGGTTTCTATGACTTCTGGGCCAAAACGTTGAATTAGATCATTGATTGCTTTAAAGGTATCAAAGGTCTTCTTACCGGCTGCATCTAGCGCAGCAGTTGCGAATGGCGCAGATGAGCCAAGTTCCTTGATTAATACTGGAAACTTTTCCGAATGTGAGAGTTCGATATAACCAGAAGGCAATACTTGCTTAAGTAAGTTGTGGTGGGCATCGGAATGTTCGCGAATATCTAAAGTTGCGTGGGTTAAACCAAAGGCGGCAACACTTCGAATTGTGCGCTCAAGTAAGCCGGTAGCAATTAATTCACCACGGTGGGCAAAGAGCGAATCGCGCATCAGCGTAAGGTCGGCTATTAACTCAGCGGAGTTTGCATAGTCACGACCTGGCACGTGTGGTGCACCAGCGGCGTGACGATTACGAGTAAAGGCCAAGCGATGCACAATTGCGGTTGCCTTTAATCGATAAGGCTCTTGTTGGTTGAGTCGTAAAAAGCGCTCTTCAAATTCGGGGATCTTCTTCAAATCTTTTTCGACAGAGGCGGATAGCTCGGAAGTAGCTCCCACGATTCGAGTTGAGACCGAGAGCATCTGGCGCAGTTGATCCATTGCGGCAATCGTGGTGCGGATTGCATGGCCAACTTGAAGAATTACCGCATCTTCAGTGACTTGCGCAGTGATATTTGGATTTCCATCACGATCTCCACCGATCCAAGTACCAAAGGTAAGCGGACGCGCCTGCACAGGTAGATCAATATCAAGGCGCTTTAATTCACGGGCAAAGTCATTTAAAACTTCTGGAACAGTATTACGAGCTAGATCATCAAGATAATAAAGCGCGTTCATCGCTTCATCTAGCGGTTCAGGGCGATCTAAACGCAACTCATCGGTCTGCCATAAGAGATCAACGGTTTCGGCAAGACGTTCATTTTGGCGGGGATCTAAATCTTGATCTAATAACTTTGCAACTTCACCTAGTTTATTTAATATCGAACGGCGCGCTGCTTCAGTCGGATGCGCAGTAAATACCGGGCGCACCATTAACTCGCTAATCCACGCTTCTAATTGCTGGTGGGTAAATTCGTGGCCAGGGGTTTGGGCTTTATATGCCGCTTCAATTTTATCGATAGCGCGACTTAACCAAGAGCCACCCGCTGCGCGTGATTGCGCAAGTACGCGCGCACGGTGGACTTGTTCTGCCACATTGGCTAAATGAAAATAAGTGCTAAATGCGCGAACGAGTTGTACTGAATCTTCTACTGAGAGTTTTTCCAGTAATTCGATTCCGCCGCCTTCGCGTACTGCTTTACGAACAGATTCAACTAGATCTAAAAGCGCTTGGCCCTCTTGACGAACTAGCGATTGCCCCAAGAGATCGCCGAGTTTACGTACATCGCTGCGCAAGATCGCGTCATCACTTGCGATGTTATTTGCATCAAATGGGCTCTGCGTCACTGGCATATCCTCTCAGGAATACACACGTCTTTGATACGCAAATATGCGCGTTAGACTTGGAGCATCAAGCCCCCTCCCTTTTGGGAACGGGGCCAAACGGCTTTTCCACGTGAGGATAGGTAGGCAAATGCGTGCATTGGTGCAACTGGTCGGCGGTGAAAGCGCTGTCGCATCTTGCCTGCACGATTCTAAGAAAGTAATTGCTCCGGCATCAACCTATCCATTCTTACTCGCTAAAGTCGCAGAAGAGTCACCACTGCTGATTGTGACTAGTTCAAGTCGTGGCGCTGAAGATTTAGCAAACGAACTCCGCGAATTACACAACAGAGTTCTGGAATTTCCTGCTTGGGAGACCTTGCCACACGAGCGTTTAAGCCCGCGCAGTGACACAGTTGCGCGGCGCTTAGCCACCTTGGCTGATCTTGCTTCACCGAATCAAAACATCCCTATCGTCGTTGCGCCAATCCGTGCCGTTATACATCGCTTCATTGCAGATTTGGCTAGCCAGCCTCTGCAGAGCATAGAAATTGGGAGCGAAGTTGATCTAACTACCTTAATTACCGATTTAACAGAACTGGCATATACCCGAACTGACTTAGTTGAAAAGCGAGGAGAGTTTGCAGTTCGCGGAGGCATAGTTGATTTATTCCTGCCACTTTCCGAACATCCCGTGCGTATTGATTTCTTTGGCGATGAAATTGAAGAGTTGAGCTACTTTGATGTTGCTAGCCAGCGCACTACCTCGCCGGTTGTTGGCAAGTTAACAATCTTGCCCTGCCGTGAACTGTTGTTGACCTCGCAGATTCGAGAACGTGCTGAAAGCGCTAAAACGAAATACCCGGCGGCTCTGGAAATCCTAGATCGGATCACCCAAGGTATTTCTACTGAAGGAATGGAATCTCTTATTCCGATCCTGGTTGATGCTACTGAAACTATTTTGCAGCGAATGCCAGAAGGAACCAAAGTTGTATTTATAGATGATGAGCGAATCAGGATGCGCACTATGGATTTACTTGCGACGAATGAAGAATTCTTCGAAGCAGCTTGGTCACACGCAGCCCTTGGCGCAGCAACTCCACTACCTGTTACAGATGCGACTTATCTTTCTTGGGAAGATTTGATTGCGGAAATCACGCGCTGCCAACTTACTTCACGCGCCTTCAACCCTTTTGGTTCTGACTTAGATAACTCCGCATCCTTTTTAGATTTTCAAGCAATTGATCCGCTGCGCGCGGATATAGATCGCACGATAAGCACCTTACAAGGTGCGGTTGACGCTGGTTTCACCATAATTTTTTCAGCGGCAGGTCACGGTATGGCAGAACGTTATGCGGGGATCTTTCGCAACGCTGATTTACCTGTAGTAATTGTTTCGGAGCTACGAGCAATTCCTACAAAGGCTTCGGTGCATATTACCCAATCAGCGATCGCTCACGGATTTTCATCTGACTCAGCGCGAATTCTATTTATTACTGAACGCGATTTAACGGGCAGCAAAGCATCAGCAAAAGATGGCGCGCGCATGCCTTCCAAACGTAAACAAGCAGTAGATCCGCTAGAACTGCGGGCGGGGGATTTTGTTGTACACGAGCAACACGGAATTGGTAGATATGTAGAAATGGTGCAGCGCTCGATCGGTGGAATCACAAGAGAATATCTGGTAATTGAATATGCTCCGGCCAAGCGTGGACAACCCGGCGATCGTATCTTTGTACCAACCGATACTTTGGAACAGGTTAGTAAGTACATTGGTGGTGAATCGCCTACCGTGCACCGAATCGGAAGTGGTGAATGGCAGAAAGCTAAAGGCCGTGCCCGAAAGGCAGTTAAACAAATAGCTGGAGAATTGATCCGCCTATATGCAGCACGCACAAGTTCGCCGGGCTTTGCTTTCTCACCTGACACTCCCTGGCAACGCGAGCTAGAAGATGCTTTCTCTTATATTGAAACACCAGATCAGTTATCAACTATTGAAGAAGTAAAGCGTGATATGGAAAAGCCCTATCCGATGGATCGCATCATTTGTGGCGATGTGGGTTACGGCAAGACCGAGATTGCGATCAGAGCGGCATTTAAAGCGGCACAGGATGGTAAACAAGTTGCCGTGCTGGTGCCTACAACTCTCTTGGTGCAACAACATACAAAAACTTTTGCCGAACGTTATGCGGGCTTCCCATTAAGGGTGGCTGGGCTATCTAGATTTAATAGCGCGAAAGAATCGAAAGATATCTTGGCAGATCTGGCAGCTGGCACCGTCGACGTTGTAATCGGCACTCACCGTTTGTTATCGCAGGATGTAATCTTTAAAGATTTAGGGCTAGTTGTCGTAGATGAAGAACAGCGTTTTGGGGTAGAACAGAAAGAATCACTTAAAAAGATGCGCACAACAGTCGATGTTTTGGCAATGTCTGCAACGCCTATTCCGCGCACCTTAGAGATGGCTGTAACTGGAATCCGCGAAATGTCCACAATTACGACTCCGCCCGAAGAGCGCCACCCAATTCTTACTTATGTCGGAGCTGCCGAAGATGCGCAGATCCGCGCCGCAATTCATCGCGAACTTTTACGTGATGGACAAATTTTTTATATTCATAATCGCGTTGAATCTATAGATCGTGCTGCTGCAAAGATTCAAGATTTAGTACCGGAAGCGCGGATTCGAATTGCACACGGGCAAATGAGTGAAGGCGCACTTGAAGATGTCATATTGGCATTCTGGAACCGTGACTTTGATGTACTTGTCTGCACCACAATTGTGGAAAGTGGATTGGATATTGCAAATGCAAACACCTTAATTGTGGAGCGTGCCGATAACTTTGGCCTTTCCCAGCTCCATCAATTACGTGGTCGCGTTGGCCGAGGTCGCGATCGCGCTTATGCATATTTTCTCTATCCGCCGGACCAGCCTTTAACCGAAGTTGCGCTCGATCGATTGAAGACTATTGCGACAAATACTGATCTAGGTGCTGGCATGCGCGTTGCCTTAAAAGATTTGGAGATTCGCGGCGCAGGAAATCTCCTTGGTGGAGAACAATCTGGGCATATTGCAGATGTGGGCTTTGATTTATATATGCGCATGGTCGGCGAAGCAGTCAACGATTACAAGACTGGAATAATTGATAAAGCAGAGGAGGTATACGAATGCAAAGTGGAACTTCCAATCAATGCACACTTGGCAGAGAATTATGTTCCGGGAGAACGTTTACGTTTAGATCTTTATCGTCGCTTGGCAGATGTTGCTAAACCGACTGATGTGCAATCGATCCGTGAAGAGTTACTGGATAGATTTGGAGAACTGCCTGAGGAAGCAAATGCGCTTTTAGCGGTAGCACAACTGCGCGCCTTAGCTAAATCTCACGGAATACGAGAAGTAGTAGCGACTGGAAAATTCTTACGCCTTGCTCCTTTGACCTTGCCAGAATCGCGCCAATTGCGGTTAACCCGTCTCTACCCAGGTTCCATTTACAAGGCTCCCACTCGCACCGCCTTGATTACATTGCCTAAAAATCCAGGATGGAACCCGTCTAAACCAGCGGCGGAAATAGTGGATACTTCTCTTCTGACCTGGGTTACCGAGGTCGTAGACCAAATGACGAAAGTGAGCACAACGTGAAGAAGATCCTGGCTGTACTGACAATTGCATCAGCTCTCTTATTGACGGGCTGCTCGCAAAGTAATGAAGCAGCCATTGTCGGAGATTTCAAGATCACTCAGACCGAACTTCAAAGCAGCATCGACTCAGTAGTAGCAGAGCGCACTGAAGTTGATACATCACAGATGCAACTTGAAACGGGAGAAGGGTTAAACCGCGGACAATTGCGCTTCAAGATTTTAATGCACACCTTCGATGAGATAGCGAAGGAGCTTAAGATTGAGGTAACTTCTAGCGAAATTACTGCCAAGAAATCCGAACTTATTCAATCTGTTGGTGGTGAAGCTGAACTTCCAAAGAATTTAGTAAATGCTGCAATTGCAAAACAAGATTTTGATGCCTATGTACGAGCAATTGTAATTTCAGAACAAATCTCGGCCGCGCTTGCAGCATCTGGCGTACCCGAAGCCGAAGTTTCACCAAGAGTCGGTGAATTGCTTTCTGCCAAAACTAAATCACTTGGCGTCACTGTTAATCCACGTTATGGGGTATGGGATAACGAAGTGGGCGATGTTGTAGCCAGTAACGTAACTGGCGATGCAGTAGTACCTTCAAATAAGTAAAACCATGTCAGGTTCAGAACTTCAACGCCTCGTTGAGGTAATGGATCGCCTCCGTTCTCCAGGTGGCTGTCCTTGGGATGCCGAACAAACGCACGAATCTTTAATTAAGTACTTACTTGAAGAATCGTACGAATTTATCGATTCGGTTGATGGTAAAGATCGCGATGGTATGCGCGAAGAACTGGGCGATGTTCTATTGCAGGTTTACTTCCACTCCCGAATCGCAGAGGATCATCCGACTGATCCATTCTCAATTGAAGATGTTGCCCGCGCAATCGCCGATAAGTTGATTCGCCGCCATCCACACGTCTTCAATGGACTGGAAGTATCTGGCAACCGAGAAATTATTGATAATTGGGAAGAGATAAAAGCGAAAGAGAAGGGGCGCACATCAGCACTTGATGGCGTTGCTCTTGCACAACCAGCACTACCTTTAGTTGAAAAACTTCTCTATCGCGCCGAAAAATATAGAGTTGAAGTATCGCTACCTAAATATCAAAGCGATAAGCCTGCGACTGAAGAGAGCGTTGGCCAAGCGCTGGCATCGATAATCGCATGGGCGCGCGATAACGAAATCGACCCGGAAAATGCGCTGCGCCTATATGGCCGCCAAATTGCTGAGCAGATTAAGGCTGATGAGTCACGGTAGTATTGCCCTATACCGCTCAGTGCCGAGCGTGCCAAGACGCAAGTAATTCTTAGGAGATATCCAAATGGCAATTATCGAAGCAATCGGCGCTCGTGAAATTCTTGATTCGCGCGGAAATCCAACTGTTGAAGTTGAAATCGAACTTGAAGATGGCACGCAAGCACGCGCTGCCGTGCCAAGCGGTGCATCAACTGGCGCATTTGAGGCCGCTGAACTTCGCGATGATGATAAGAAGCGCTACTTAGGAAAAGGCGTTCTTAAAGCAGTCGATTTTGTTAATAATGAATTAGCTCCAGCTATCGAAGGATTAGATGCCCAAGATCAGCGGCTGATCGATAACGAGTTGATCAAACTTGATGGCACTCCAAATAAGTCACGTCTAGGTGCAAACTCAATTCTCGGAGTCTCACTCGCCGTTGCTAAAGCATCTGCTGAGTCTGCAGATCTATCACTCTTTCGTTATATCGGTGGACCAAATGCACACGTTCTGCCAGTACCAATGATGAATATTCTCAATGGTGGCGCACACGCTGATACCAACGTTGATATCCAAGAATTTATGATCGCTCCAATTGGCGCAGAGACTTTCCGCGAATCACTTCGCTGGGGAGCCGAGATCTATCACGCGCTTAAGGCAGTGCTAAAGAAGCGCGGGCTCGCAACATCTGTTGGCGACGAAGGTGGTTTTGCACCAAACCTCGACAGTAACCGTGCCGCACTTGATCTAATTATCGAAGCGATTGAGGCAGCCGGTTTCAAGCCAGGTAAAGAGATCGCACTTGCTATGGATGTTGCCGCAACTGAATTCCACGATAACGGTAAGTACAAGTTTGAAGGATCGATGCGCACATCTGAAGAGATGATCGCTTATTATGCTGAATTAGTAGGCGCATATCCAATTGTTTCTATCGAAGATCCACTTAACGAAGAAGATTGGGCTGGCTGGAAGTCAATGACATCCTCACTCGGCTCAAAGATTCAAATTGTTGGAGATGATCTCTTTGTTACCAACCCAATCCGCTTAGCTAAAGGTATCGAGACAGATACTGCAAATGCGCTTTTAGTAAAGGTAAATCAGATTGGAACGTTGACTGAGACCCTTGATGCCGTTGATCTCGCCCACCGCGCGAATTACCGCAGCATGATGTCGCACCGTTCAGGTGAAACAGAAGATGTGACAATTGCTGATTTAGCTGTTGCTACTAACTGCGGACAGATCAAGACTGGCGCCCCTTCACGTACCGAGCGCGTTGCCAAGTACAACCAATTACTTCGCATTGAAGAAGAGCTTGCTGAAGGTGGCGTATATGCAGGTCGCGCCGCTTTCCCTCGCTTCCAGGGATAGTTAAAGGTTTCGCCATGCGCCGCCGACGTCGTAGTTATTCATCATCTCGACGTCCATCCAACGGTCGGCGTGCTCGTGGTAACGCTCGCCCCCTAGCGCTAATTGCAATCATCTTTATCTTTACTTTGACTCTAGCTCCACCGATCAAAAATTACTTTACACAACGCGCACAGATCAGTGCGCTTAAATCACAAGTAGAATCAGATCGCACCGCTTTACAAAAAGCCCGCGCCGAGTTAAGTGCTTGGCAAGATCCAGATTATATAAAGTCACAAGCGCGCGAGCGTCTGCACTTTGTGATGCCAGGTGAGCGCCAGTACATAGTCACGGGTACAGATATTACGAAGTCACAGCCACAAACAACTCAGATTGCCGGACAACTTCCGGCGGGTGCTCCTTGGTACACCAAGATAATTGCATCGGTTACTGAATCTGGCCTGTAGTTAATGAGCGATAAAGCTACGCAAAAAGATTTAGATTGCATCGAAGCCCAGCTCGGAAGAACTCCGCGCGATGTACACGCGATTTCCTATCGCTGCCCTTGCGGCAATCCCGCAGTCGTTGAAACGCCACCGCGCCTAAGCCACGGCGAACCCTTTCCTACTTTCTACTACGCAACTTGTCCCCGTTTAACTGCGGCGATTTCAACGCTGGAATCAACTGGTTTAATGGCGGATATGAATCAGCGCCTGACCACCGATCACGAACTCGCAGGTGCATATGCAGCAGCCCATGATGATTATCTAGCTGCACGTGCAGCGTTGAAGATGGATGTGCCAGAAGTAGAAGGAATCTCTGCCGGCGGAATGCCCAATCGCGTCAAATGTTTACATTCACTTGTTGCACATTCACTTTCAGCTGGACCTGACGTAAATCCCCTCGGGGATGAAGCGCTCTCAAAACTTCCTGAATGGTGGAAAGAGGAGCCATGCGAGTAGCAGCCATTGATTGCGGGACCAACTCAATTCGTTTACTGATTGCAGATATTGATGGCACAAACTTTCGTGAAGTTATTCGTTTAATGGAAGTCGTCCGTTTGGGACAAGGCGTTGATAAGACTGGCCAATTTCATCCCGATGCAATTGCTCGCACACTTGCTGCAGTAGATCTCTTTGCTACCGAGATCGCTAAACGAGGTGTTGAAAAGATTAGGTTCTGCGCAACCAGCGCCACCCGCGATGCAACCAACCGCGATCTATTTATCGAGGGCGTATTTGAACGTTTAGGAATTCGCCCTGGAGTTATCTCAGGCGATGAAGAAGCGCGCCTATCGTTTATGGGAGCAACAAAAGATTTGCCTGCCAGCGATGGACCATTTCTTGTTATCGATATCGGCGGAGGTTCCACTGAATTCGTCTTCGGCACCGACTCGGTTGAAGCAGCTAAGAGCGTGAACATTGGCTGTGTTCGTATGTCAGAGCGCCACTTCACTGGAGACAAACCGGATCCAGGACAAGTTGCAGCGGCAACTGAAGATATCGACGAAGCAATCGCACAAGCAGCAAAGATCGTCCCAATCACCAAAGCGCAGACACTGATCGCCGTTGCTGGCACTGCCACAACAGTTGCAGCGGCTGCGCTAGATCTTCCTGAATATGATCGTTACTCAATTCATCTCTCACATATTGCAGCAGAAAAAGTTCACCAAGTTTCGCAATCTTTCATAAAGATGGATCGCGCCGAGCGCGAAGCACTTGGTTACATGCATCCAGGACGCGTTGATGTAATTTCCGCAGGATCACTTGTTCTCTCACGCATCATGCGCGCAACGGGCGCAGCTGAATTCGTTGCATCCGAATCAGATATTCTCGATGGAATGGCGTGGTCGCTTGTATAAATCGCTAGATCTCCTGGATTCAGCAATTGTTAAATGCAAGAAGTGTCCAAGACTTGTGCAATGGCGCGAAGAAGTTGCGGTTGTAAAACGCAAGGCTTACGAAAACGAAAAGTACTGGGGTAAGCCCGTCCCAGGTTTCGGCCCCGCCAATGCGCAGCTAGTAATCCTTGGCCTTGCTCCCGGAGCGCACGGAGCAAACCGCACCGGCCGGGTATTCACTGGTGATTCCTCAGGGGATTGGTTATATAGATCCCTTCACAAGAATGGTTTAGCTAAAATTGCAACTAGCAAGAGTAAAGATGATGGCCAACAGCTGATTAATACACGCATCCTCTGCGCAGTTCGTTGTGCACCTCCCGATAACAAACCAAGCACCGAAGAGAAAAACACTTGTGCTCCCTTCTATACAAATGAAATTGCACTTCTGATGCCAACGGCACGTTCATTTCTGGCACTTGGAAACTTAGCTTGGACCACACTTCTTATAACTCTTACAGAATTAGGATGCGAGATACCAAAACCAAAACCGAAATTTGGACACGGTGCCACGGCGACATTTATTGCCCGAGATGGCATCAAAAGAAAAATAGTTGGCAGTTACCATCCCAGCCAACAGAACACATTTACGGGCAAATTAACTGAGAAAGCGTTGGATTCGGTGATTAAAAAAGCAAGTAGACTCTGACCCTTATCGCATGGCCCCGATAGCCCAATGGCAGAGGCAGAGGACTTAAAATCCTCCCAGTGTGGGTTCGACCCCCACTCGGGGCACAACTTCGTGCTTAAAGTATCGCGCACTCAGTAAAAATAATCCAGTACTGAATTATGAATGCATACATAAATGCATACACAATTAATACATAACTGCTGGAAGATTTGAAGGCGATAACCAGGTGCTCATTTCATTTCACCCCTGATCATCTGCGCTCGAGCAAAGCTCGCGCTCCATCCGCCTCTGCCATTTGGCTAAAGCAGACCCCCGGTTGTTAATTTTGAGCGTGAGGGTATCTGTACTTTCGCGATAGAAATATCTACTAAGGCTAAAAATTCATAAAAAGGGTATGGCTATCACTATCCCCGCCGCCCTACTCTTCTAGGGTGCGAAAAAAGATTTTGAAAGCTGCGCTTGCATCGATTCTTGTAATCCCCTCAATCACTCC
>JAQCAO010000004.1 GCA_027731885.1 Actinomycetota bacterium
AAAGGAGTAAAAAAGAATTTAGGAGTACTTCCACATGCAGTAATTGTTGGTAAAGGAATTACCTTTGATACTGGAGGAATTTCTCTAAAACGCCCTTACGACATCATGATGGCGATGAAATCGGATATGGCAGGTTCGGCAGCAGCGCTCGGTGCGATCAGCGCTCTTTCACACTTTCAACCACAAATTCGCGTTACCGTTTTAATGATGCTCGCCGAAAATGCGCTCTCCGCAACGGCGCAACGCCCCAGCGATGTAATTACTCAATACGGTGGCAAGACCGTTGAAATTCTAGATACCGATGCTGAAGGTAGATTGGTCTTGGCCGATGGAATCGCATATGCGGTAAAAAACTTAAGCCCAGATTACATAATTGATATTGCGACGTTGACTGGTGCAGCAACTTTAGGTTTAGGTCGCCAGCACGCGGCGATGTATACACGTGATGAAGAGCTGGCAAGAGATTTTTATGAAGCAGGAGAACGCTCCGGTGATCGGGTTTGGCATATGCCGCTAGTAGATGATTACGAGCAGGCGCTAGAGAGTCCAATCGCAGATTTAAGCCACATAACCTCCAAGAAGAAATTTAGCGCTGGATCAATAACGGCAGCTCTCTTCCTTGAACAATTTGCAGGAGATCACACTTGGGTTCACTTTGATATCGCCGGTGTTGCTCGCAGTGAAGCCGATTCCGGTGAAAACCCTAAAGGCGGAACTGGTTTTGGAGTCCGACTTCTTATCGAATGGCTAACTAAACTCAAATGATGATCGATCCGCATACTTACGCCGAGAATTTTCTTGCAGAAGATGATGTAAAGAGAAACGCGCGCGCTGTTGGTGAAGAAATGGGAGCGGTGGATGCGACTACCGGAACCGGTTCATATCTAAAACATCTAGCCCACATTTTATCGGCGCAATCAGTGGTTGAAATTGGCACAGGATCAGGGGTCGGCGCTCTTTGGGTTTTAGAAGGAATGATGGCCAGCGGTACATTGACCTCAATAGATAATGAGATGGAACATAGTAACGCTGCAAAGAACGCGCTTTTAGATGCAGAAATTGCGCCAGCTCGCTTCCGCTTAATCACAAACCCTGCGATGGAAGTTGTGACGAAATTGGCAGATCGTGCTTACGATATGGTTATCTTTCGAGATAACCCAGAAGATTTACCATTTGCGATAAATGAAGCCCATCGAATTTTGCGTAGCGGTGGAGTTTTTGTCATTGATAATTTCTTCGGTGGTGAAAAAGTCTCAGATCCTGCGCAACGTGATCCGAAGACGGTAGCGCTGCGCGAGGCTGGGAAATCACTGAAAAACCAGGCAGACCTTTGGGTGACTTCACTCATACCGGTCGGTGATGGTTTGTTACTTGCTACGAAACTGTAGGAAGATAGGGATATGAGCAATCCACAACCATCCGGTGCTCCAGGCTCCAATGGACCTTGGTGGATACCTGCAACCAAGAATGGGAAATCAAATCTAATAACTAGATCAAATGCGATTCTCTTAGCATTTGTTGCGGGGCTAGTCGGCTCTATTTTTGGTGCTTCATCATCTGGATCGCTCTTTGGAAAATCTATAAATCTATCTCGCACATCAAACTCAGTTGAACGCGCCCCTGGTTCAGTTGCAGATATTGCCAAGCGCGTAATTCCATCAGTTGTATCCATACAAGCAGGCAGTAAAAATAGTGGTGCAACGGGTACCGGCTTTGTAATCGAAAGTACGGGCTATATTCTCACAAATAATCACGTAATTGCTAAGGCGGTCGCAGCTAGAGGAGCAATAGAAGTAACTTTAAATAGCGGGCAAAAATACGCTGCCAAAGTTATAGGTCAAGATGCTTCATATGATTTAGCAGTTCTTAAGATCGCCGCAACTGGTTTAACTGCCCTCCAGTTTGGAGATAGCGACCAAGTGGCGGTGGGAGATTCCGTTATCGCTATAGGTTCACCGCTTGGGCTTTCTGGCACAGTAACACTCGGAATCATAAGCGCTAAAAATCGTGCAGTAACGGCAGGTGACAGCGGCAGCGAGAATTCATTCATTAATGCGCTGCAAACTGATGCGGCTATTAATCCAGGTAATTCAGGTGGGCCACTGGTTGACTCAACAGGTTCGGTAATTGGAGTTAACTCAGCGATCGCAACTTTGGGTACATCCTTTGGATCACAAAGCGGATCAATTGGCTTGGGTTTTGCAATACCAATTAACCAGGCACGCAAAACTGCCGACCAACTAATCAAAAATGGTAAGGCTACTTATCCAGTCTTAGGTGTATCTATTGATATGAATTTTGATGGCGATGGAGCTCTTATCTCCACGCTCGATAATTCAGTACTTCCTGGAGGACCGGCTGCTAAAGCAGGCCTTAAAGCCGGAGATGTGATCGTTAAATTTGATGAAAGAACTATAACTTCGGCCGAAGAGCTGATTGTGGCAATTCGCGCAAAGAGCGTCGGCGACAAAGTTGAACTCACATATACGCGAAATGGCGTTAGCGCGACAGCAACCGTCGTACTGAACGCTGGAAATTAAAGATATGTTCTTTGACTTTGGCGCTGGGGAGATATTTGGCCTGGCGCTGCTTGCCATAATTCTGGTTGGGCCTGAAAGAATGCCTAACTTGGCAGTCGATGCCGCAAGAATGATTAAGAAGATTAAAGCGCTATCCCAGACCGCCACATCAGAACTACGCCAGAATTTAGGGCCAGGTTTTGAAGATTTAAAACCATCTGATTTACACCCTAAGAAGTTTATTAAAAAACATATAACCAACGCTTTAGAGGAAGATGAATCCACTCCTAAGAAGTTCAAGGCCAAGATCGATCCAGAGTTGCTATGACAACTCTGGATTTGATTCACGAAGCGTTAGCCACGGTTTCCGACCCCGAACTTCATCGCCCACTTCCAGATCTTGGAATGGTTGAGTCAGTTTCCATTACAGGTTCAGTTGCAGAAATTAAAATACTGTTAACGATCTCAGGCTGCCCTATGCAAGATCGCCTAAAGGCGGATATCACCGCTGCTGTCACGAAAGTTGCAGAGATCAACGAAGTTGCAATTATCTTTGGCGTAATGTCAGAAGAACAGCGCAATAACGTTAAGAAATTACTGCGCGGTGGCCGTGAGAAATTTATACCCTTTGCGCAACCAGATTCCTTAACTCGGGTAATTGGCATCGCCTCTGGTAAAGGTGGAGTTGGAAAATCCTCGCTCACGACAAATCTAGCGATATCCGCTGCGCAGCGTGGCCTCAGAGTTGGAATTTTAGATGCAGATGTTTATGGACACTCGATACCGCGTTTAATGAACTTAATGGGACAACGTCCTACAGCGATCGATCAGATGTTTATTCCACTTGAGTCTTATGGAGTAAAAGTTGTTTCAATGGAGATGTTTAAACCTGAGCGCGCCGATGCTGTGGCATATCGTGGTCCGCTTTTACACCGAGTCCTTGAACAACTACTTTCTGATGCGTACTGGGGCGATTTAGATCTTCTTTTGATTGATCTTCCGCCAGGAACAGGTGATTTGGCAATTTCACTAGGACAGTTGATTCCGACCTCTGAAATATTGGTAGTGACCACACCACAAATCGCTGCCGCCGAAGTTGCCGAGCGTGCCGGCAGAATTGCACATCAGATTCATCAGCGAGTTATTGGAGTTATTGAAAATATGTCAGCCTTCCCGTGCCCACATTGCGATGATGAGATTGCGCTATTCGGCGCTGGTGGCGGAGAAGAAACCGCGGCCCGCCTCTCCAACTTGGTTGGCAGCGAAGTTCCATTACTTGGCAAAGTTCCATTCAGTACAGAATTGCGCACAGGCGGAGATGATGGGAAACCTATAGTGGTGGCCGACCCAGAGTCACCAAGTGCAAAAGCGATTGCTGCAATTTCTGATAAGTTAATTGTTAGATCTAGCTCTTTACTTGGTGTCCGACTCGGGCTTAGTACGTAAATCCTTTAACAAATCTTCTAGCTCATTCCGCATAAAGTCACGAGTTGCAACTTCACCGAGAGCGATACGCAAACTAGCTAATTCACGAGTTAGATATTCGGTATCTGCAACAGAGCGCGAATTCTGTGCGCGATCCTCATTCAGTGAGATGCGATCCCGGTCTGCTTGACGATTCTGGGCGAGCAAAATCAGGGGAGCGGCGTAAGAGGCCTGCAGTGACAAGATCAAAGTTAAGAAGATAAATGGAAAGTCATCAAAACGTAGATCACGCGGAGCGAAGAAATTCCAGAGAACCCAAGAGAGAACAAAGGCGGTCATGTAAACAAGGAATCTAGCTGTGCCTAAGAAACGAGCGAAACTTTCTGAAATTCTTCCAAAAACTTCTGGATCGTAATTAGGGCGCAATGAGCGGCGGGATTCGCGAGGGGTGTCCAAACCATTATTTCGTGCACTTATTGAACGTGCCATTAGCGCGCCTCCTCTTCCATTACTTTATCTAATTTAATATCTTCTGGATCCACTTCGGTTCCCGTGACATCGCCAAGATCTAACTTTGGCCCATTACCCCTCTTTGAATCACGGTGTTCCAAACGCCAATTCTCGGGAAGTAAATGATCGAGGACATCATCGACAGTCACCGCACCGAGTAAGCGCTCATTAGCATCTACAACAGGAACCGATAGCAAGTTGTAGCTGGCTAAGTATGACGAAACTTCGTGTAATGATGCATCGGGATTTAAGCCTTGAGTATCTGTATCAACTATTGAACCTAGTAGTGTTGATGGCGGCTCACGAAGTAAACGTTGGTAGTGAACCAAGCCGATAAAGCGACCGGTTGGGGTTTCTAGGGGTTGGCGGCAGACAAAAACCTGGGAGGCAAGTGCAGGGGAAATTTCGCGAGCACGAACGCTAGCTAGTGCATCAGCAACAGAATAGTCAGCGCTCATAACAATGGGCTCGGTCGTCATCATTCCACCAGCAGAATAATCCTCATAAGTCATCAACCGAAGAACATCTTCGGCATCTTCAGGTTCCATAAGTTCAATTAGGGCTTGTGCGCGTTCTTCACCAATTTCGCGTAATAAATCAGCGGCATCATCTGGATCCATCTCACCTAGAACATCGGCTGCCCGCTCACCCTCTAACTCAGCAAGTAGCGCTACTCGTTCTGCTTCATCCATCTCTTGTAATACATCCGCCAGACGTTCATCATCTAGCGCACGTGCAACTTCTATTCGACGCTTCGGATTTAAATCTTGAATTACAGCTGCTAAGTCGGCAGCACGCAGATTGTTTATAGTTGAAAGTAAATTAGCGACCCCCTGATTATGTTCTGGCAGGGCAAAACCTGTCACTTCTTCCCAAGCGACAG
The DNA here is from genome assembly GCA_027731885.1 of Actinomycetota bacterium. Classification (GTDB taxonomy): domain Bacteria; phylum Actinomycetota; class Actinomycetes; order Nanopelagicales; family Nanopelagicaceae; genus Planktophila. The sequence goes on from JAQCAO010000004.1 coordinate 5,338, forward strand.
TCGATGTTGCTCCTTTGCGACGAAGTCGGCTGCCCTTTCTCATAATATGCACACGATTAATAAACCAATCTCCTGTGCGCGTCTGCTCCATACCCAGATCTTCAACAACAACCGGTTCATTGCCTTCAATTAAAGTTATTGAGCGATCTAGCAGATCTCCCAATACCAGTAATTCACCAGCACGGGATTCAAAGCGGCGCATATTTACTAGTCCAGTAATTACTACCGAACCAGATTCGATTGAGGTAACTCGGGTAATCGGCACAAAAACTCTACGGCGCAGCGGAACTTCAACGACGAGGCCAAGAATGCGTGCGGGCTGGCTATTGGAACGAAGTGTCGCAACGGCATCGCGAACTTTGCCCACCGGATCTCCATTGGGATCAAAGACCGCAGTCCCTGCAAGACGAGCGATAAATACGCGATTTATAAGAGTGCCACTCATTTTTGGCCTCCCTTCATTATCTAAGAGTATCGGCTACGGTTACATCTATGACGCAGCCTTTATCTCGAGATAACCACACTCAGATTCCTGCCCGTCCAGATCTAATTCGTTTAGGGTTGGGAATACTTGCAATCGGAACATCTGGTCCGCTGATTGCATTGAGTGCGATGCCGATCCTCACCCTCATATTTTGGAGAAATCTCGGTGGCGCTTTGGTGACTGCGCCATTTGCACTTCGTCATCGCATAGACCGCACCGGCGCAAAGTGGGCAATATTGGCTGGCTTTGCCTTAGCCATACATTTTGTGGCCTTCTTCTTAGCGATGCGAATGACAACTGTTGCAGCAGGTACAGCCCTTGTTGCGCTACAACCAATATTTGCCGCTCTCTTTTTAAAGATGACGGGGGGAGTAATTCCCTCTCGAGCCTGGTTAGGAATGGTTGTAAGTTTTGTGGGAGTTTTACTCATTTCAGGAATTGATCTACAAATATCACTTCGCGCCTTTTTGGGTGATATCGCAGCACTTTTATCGGCGGCACTCGCCGCGGTATACATAATGTTGGGAGCCCGCGCACAACGCACTCTTGAGACATCAACGTACACAACAATTTGTTATTTCGTTTGTGCAATCACCGCGTTGCCAATGGCGCTTATCGTAGGAAATGAAGTCTTTAACTTTGAATCACGCGAATGGTTGATAGCTCTCGGCTTAGTTTTTGGTGCACAAATTCTTGGACACACAATGTTTAACTCGGTTTTAAAGCGCGTCTCTCCTGCCGTCGTCTCGCTCATTGTTTTCTTTGAAGTTCCAGTCAGCTCAATCTTTGCATTTTGGTGGCTAGATCAAAGACCTCCCGCGGGCGTGATTCCTGGAATCGTGTTAATTCTCTTTGGTTGCGTACTTGTTGTTTTGCGCACCAGACCTACTCGCGTAATGATTGAAGATTGAAGATGATTGATCTACATACCCATACGACGGCAAGTGATGGCACCGATTCACCATCTCAATTAATTAACAAGGCGCTATCTAGTGGCATAACTACTCTGGCAATTACAGATCACGACACTACCTCTGGCTGGGGTGAGGCGATTGCCGCTTCGCGCGCACCTCTGTCACTTGTCTTAGGCGCTGAGATTTCTACCCTCACCACGGAGGGCACCAGCATTCATATCTTGGGGCTGCTCTTTGATGGAGAAGACGTCGATCTGCAAGCGATGCTGACGGATACTCGAGATACTCGTATTCCAAGAATGCGCCGGATGATTGAACTTTTAGCAGCAGATGGCATTGCAATAACCATGGAGGATGTGATCGCCGCTACTCCGAAAGGCGCAACCGTGGGACGTCCACACCTGGCAGACGCGCTAGTTAAAAACAGGATCGTCGCTTCGCGAGAGGAGGCGTTTGTGGATTTACTTCATAATGAATCTAAATACTACGTAACTCACATTGCTCCGACGCCAGAGAGTGCAATTTCTCAGATCAGAAAAGCCGGCGGTGTTGCAGTTATAGCCCATCCATTTGCTTCTCGGCGGGGAGAAATAATTTCCCCTGCAACATTTAGCGATCTTGTAGTGGCAGGATTAAATGGAATTGAAGTAAATCATCGGGATCACTCCCAGAATGAGCGTGATCAGTTAATCGAGATTGCAGATCAATTATCACTAGTAAAAACTGGGTCGAGCGATTACCACGGAAACGGTAAACTCAACGCCTTAGGCGAGAATCTCACAGATCCTGAAGAGTGGGAACGCCTAGAGTCTTTAGCTAATGCGCGAAGGGTGGTTAGGAAATGAATGTAATTGAAGTCAGCACTCTCACCTTTTCGATCCAAGCTTTTGTAACTCTGCTCGTTATTCTCGATCCTCCTGGTGCTACTCCAATTTTTCTAGGGCTAGTTGCCGATAAATCAAAGAAAGAACGTATGCAGCTAGCTTGGCAGGCTGCTTTAGTCTCACTAGTTGTAATTTCCTTTTTCTCTCTCTTCGGAAGAGTGATTTTGGAGTACATGAATGTTTCAATCGAAGCTCTGCAAGCAGCAGGTGGGTTGTTATTGCTTTACGTATCTCTAGAACTATTGACCGGGCGCGACATGGGTGGTGAAAATACCAAAAATAGGAATATCGCATTGGTCCCGCTAGGCACACCTTTACTTGCCGGCCCGGGCGCAATCGTCGCAACCATGATCTTCGTGCAACAAATCGAAACTCCAGCACAAAGTTTTGGTCTAATTGCGGCAGTAATTTCCGTTCACATCGTTATTGCAATTTCACTGATGGCTTCTACAACGATTTTGAGCATAATCAAGGAAGCGGGTGTAACTCTTTTAGCGCGGATCGCCGGTCTATTACTAGCGGCAATTGCGGTACAAATGTTGGTTGATGCGATCAAAGGATTTACTTCGCAGTAAGAGATTTCAATATGAATACACTTCCTACCGCCATTGATCCCCGTGGGCTCTTCACGCCCAACTCAGTCACGTGGCGGATACATTCTGATCCAGCTATGGCGGTCGGTGGAATTAGGGCTCTCTTACAACAAGCACTACACCCTGATGCCATGGATGGAGTAGCGAAGAACTCTAATTTTCGGGAAGATGCTTGGGGCAGGCTGCAACGCACTGGTGACTACGTATCAACGCTTACCTTTGGCAGCAGCGAAGAAGCTTTCGCTTTGGCGGCGCGGGTTAGAAAAATCCATACTTCACTAGGTCTCGATGATCCACACTTACTGCTTTGGGTACATATGTCGATGGTCGATTCATTTTTGGATGTGGCGATTCGATCAGGCATGGCGATAGATAAAGCAGAGGCAGATCAATACGTATCCGAAATGGTTCTCTTTGCCCAATTAGTCGGCATCGCCACCGAGAAAGTACCTGCAACAGTTAGCCAAATGGAAAAATATTTCACTGATATTTCTCCCGAACTTCGCGCATCGGAAGATGCAAAACGTGCCGCGCTCTTCTTAACGATTCCCCCGCTTCCGACAGCGGTTCGCTTTGCAACACCTGCAGCACCGGCCTGGGCATCACTAGCTCTGTTAGCAGGTAGTTCTCTGCCTTCCTGGGCGCGCTCACTTTATGGAACAACTCAACTGCCGGGGCAGATTATCGCAACCGATTTCTCACTCAAAGCGATTAGATCTGCAATTGGCGTAATCCCTGATGCAATTCTTGCACCGCCGATTTATAAGGAAGCGATGAAACGTTGGGATTTGGTGAGCTATAAATGAAGATAATTGCGATTGCCAGTCCAGCTGGGGGAGTCGGTAAAACAACTCTCGCTCACGCAATCTCGGTTGCCGCTGTCGAATTCGGTAAGAAAACTCTGCTTATCGATCTAGATCCAGCTGGGTCACTAACCTTTCGACTGGGATTAGAGAATCCTCGCTCGACTATTGCTGATTATTTAACTGGGAAATCAATTAGCAGTGAGAATTTAAATTTGACCGCAGAAAGATTTGCATTTATCGCCGCGGATTCTCGCTTAACTACCGATATCAATAGCGATGCGCTTTACGTTTTTCTAAATGATCTACCAGAGCCTTTTGATCTGGTAGTCCTAGATGTAGCTCCCTCGCTAACTCAGTCATTGAAGCTGGCTCTCTCTGTAGCCGACCATATATTCACACCGGTTGATGGTTCGCTGCATTCTTTGCGCGCTCTCTTTCAATTGCGCGCTCTCACCGAGATAAAAGCAACCGCTATCGCTGTTGGCGAAGTGTCAGGTGAAGAATTTGCACCAACTCTGGATGTCTCATTGATCCGCTCGAGTGAGATCGACGGGTTAATTACAGGAACTCTCTCAGCGCTAACTGTGGACAAGGCCAGCGAGGTCGCCGAGAGTTATAGAAGTGCCACCTACTCTATTTTGGAGATATTAGGACTGGAATAATTCGCCTTTAAGAAGTGAACTTCTTAGTGCGAGTTCTGTTACGAGCTGTGCGCTCAACTGCAGGTTTACTTACTTTTGTAACTGGTTGGCTCTTCTCTGATTTGGCGACAGTCTTGGCTTTAGTAATTCTGCCATTTGAGCCAGTTGGAATATTTAAAGTCTGATAGAGATGTTCGGAGGAAGAGTAAGTCTCTTCTGGTTCGCCCAGACCTAACTGCAAGGCAGTATCAATCATTTTCCAGCGCGCCAAATCGTCCCAATCCACGAATGTGACAGAAATACCATCAGCGCCGGCGCGCGCCGTGCGACCGATACGGTGAACATAAGTTTTCTCATCTTCTGGACACTGGTAATTAATTACGTGAGTGATACCGTCGATATCAATTCCGCGGGCGGCAACATCGGTTGCAACAAGCACATCCGATTTTCCAGCTTTAAAATCATTAAGCGCCTTTTCTCGAGCACTTTGCCCTAAATCGCCGTGAATTGAGGCGGCACGGAAACCACGTTCCAAAAGATCATCAGAAGTCTTCTGGCAAGTTCTTTTGGTGCGGCAGAAGACAATTGTTGGCCCTCTGCCATCTGCCTGCAAAATACGAGCAAGCATCTCAATTTTATCTAGTGCGTGCGCGCGCAAGACGTGTTGCTTAATGCGAGAGACAACTGCGCCTTCATCTTCATTATCCTGAGTTCGGATGTGAATAGGTTGATTCATGAAGCGACGCGCCAAAGCGATGATATCTCCGGGCATAGTCGCCGAAAAGAGCATTGTTTGCGCCCGATTAGGGGTGCTGGTAAAGATTTTTTCTACATCTGGCAAAAAACCTAGATCAAGCATCTCATCTGCTTCATCTAACACAACACGTGATACTTCCTTTAACTTCAATTGACCTTGCCGGTAGAGATCAAGTAAACGCCCAGGTGTTCCAACAACAATTTCTACTCCGTTAGCAAGAGCATCTATTTGTGGTTCAAATGCTCTACCGCCATAGACAGCGAGAGTTCGAATTCCTCGGTTTCCCGTTAATTCATCAATATCTTTTGTTACTTGTACACAGAGTTCTCGGGTGGGTACGACAACTAAAACTTGTGGCAAACCTTTCGCGACTAGATCTTTCCACTCAGAATCAAGCGGCGCTATTACTCGCTCAATAACAGGAATGCCAAAGGCTAGGGTCTTACCCGTACCGGTTTTAGCCTGGCCAATTACATCCCCATCACCAAGAGCAATTGGTAGAACCATCTCTTGAATTGGAAAGGGGGATATAAAGCCATGTTCTGCTAACGCGGCTTGAGTTTCCGGGCGAAGGGGAAGATCTGCGAAAGTAATCGACACTTAAACTGCGCCGAAACCAACGCGGCGATCGGCGGCGACCCCTATGTCGACGAAACCGATCTTCTCTGCGGCGACAACAATTTCGTGGCCGCGGATATCTTGCAATGAAAGCGTTGTCTTGGCAGCTATTGCAGCAGCAACTGCCGATTTCACATCCGCCACCGATGAATTTGTCTCAAAGGCAAGTTCGCCAGAGATATTGGTTATTGCGATGCGGACGTGTGTGCTTTGTGCGGCATCAGATTTCTTTGTGCTCATATGACTATCCTATCGGCAAATCACGCGGGTGAATTCTCAAAATTAGCGCCTAAAAAAGTTGAAGTTACTGACTTCCTGAAAGAGGGAAGCCAGATATGCCTCTCCACATTAAGTTTTCAACTAATTCAACGGCCTGCTGACGAGTTAATTTGCTATCACGATCTAACCAGTGGCGCGCAGTTACTTGTGTGTATCCGATCAGACCGACGCCGAGCAACATGGCGACCTCTTGGGGCAATCCTGTGTCATTCGAGATGATCGCGCTAACTGCCGCGGCACAATCGTAAGTCATGCGGTTTAACCGCTCACGAACTTGAGGCTCAACATTCATATCACTCTCAAATAGCAGGCGGAACGCTTCTCCCTCATTTTCAATGAATGCAAAGTAGGCAACCACGGTGGCGTGTACTCGCATCGAGTTGTCGGGGGTTGAAGAGATTGCTTTCTGTAATTCGAAAACAAGCGAATCGATATGTAAATCCAGAACAGCTAAATAGAGATCTAGCTTGGAAGGAAAGTGTTGGTAGAGAACAGGCTTACTTACATTGGCTCGATCAGCAATTTCATCCATCGCAGCGGAGTGGTAACCAGCGGCGGTAAATACTTCAAGAGCGGCGTTCAGTAAAATCGCACGGCGTTCATCACGCGGTAGACGCGCCTTATCGCCTTTAGCGTTGGTATCTAAGGTAGTCATTGTCCATATCGTAGAGGTAATACTCGTAATAATGAAAGAACGATTGCAGGTGAGAACCATTTGCAGCCTAAAGAGATAATCAAATTGGCGCACAACCTATGGCTACGGCAGAATAGCGCTATGACAAGTTCACCCTTAAAACCTCCAGCGCTAGTTTCGCCTGGACCCGCGCTGACAGTTGATGAGGTTCGTCGCTATAGCCGCCATTTAATTATTCCTGATGTAGCGATGGCGGGTCAGCAGCGATTGATGAATGCAAAAGTTTTATGCGTAGGTGCTGGTGGGTTAGGTTCGCCAGCTCTTATGTATCTGGCAGCAGCTGGGGTAGGAACGTTAGGAATAGTGGAATTTGATACCGTCGATGAATCAAATTTACAACGTCAAATAATTCACGGTCAGAGCGATATCGGCAAGAGTAAAGCCCAATCAGCAAAGGCGAAAATTTCTGAGATAAATCCCTTTGTGCAGGTCATAACTCACGAAGTTCGACTTGATAATTCCAATGTAAAAGAGATTTTCTCGCAATATGACATCATTGTCGACGGAACCGATAACTTCGCGACTCGCTATCTGGTAAACGATGCTTGCGTTCTACTTAAGAAGCCTTACGTTTGGGGATCTATCTATCGATTTGATGGACAAGCCAGTGTTTTCTGGGCTGAGTATGGACCTTGCTATCGCTGCCTTTACCCAGAACCACCCCCTCCTGGAATGGTGCCAAGCTGTGCAGAAGGTGGAGTACTCGGAGTTCTTTGCGCAACGATCGGGTCGATTCAAACTACAGAGGCTATAAAGGTTATTACCGGTGTTGGAGAGCCAATCATTGGATCATTGATGATCTATGACGCCTTAGAAATGTCACTCAGAAAGATAAAAGTTCGTAAAGATCCAAATTGTCCATTGTGTGGCGATAATCCAACACAAAAGGATTTGCTTCCAGATTATGAAGCTTTTTGTGGCGTTCTCTCCGATGCTGCTGAGGTCGCCGTTAAGGATTCGACAATTTCAGTAACTGAACTAGCAAGCAAGATTTCCACTAATGATGATTTCTATCTTGTAGATGTTCGCGAACCAAGTGAATTTGAAATTGTTCGCATACCTGGGTCTCATCTAATTCCTAAGCAAGGATTCTTAGATGGAACGGTGCTAGCAACTCTGCCGCAAGATAAGCCAATTATTCTGCACTGTAAGAGCGGCGTTCGTTCTGCTGAATGTTTGGCAATTCTGAAGGGCGCTGGATTTGCTGATGCAACTCATGTCGCTGGTGGAGTAATTGCTTGGGCGAAACAGATAGATACCTCTCTACCGGTTTATTGATGCGCGATTCTTATCAAGGTTGCCGTGTGCTGCTCGTACATGCGCATCCAGATGACGAGACTATAAATAACGGCGCAACCATGGCTCTTTATGCCGCACTCGGTGCGCAAGTAACCGTGGTTACCTGCACTCGAGGTGAAGAAGGAGAAATCCTAACCCCAGAGCTATCTCACTTAGCCAGTAACGCCACAGATGGACTCGGTGATCACCGTGAAACTGAACTAGCTAACGCTATGAAATCTCTGGGGGTCAGCGATTTCCGTTTTTTGGGAGAAGGTGAAGTCAGGTATCGCGATAGCGGGATGATGGGAATGCCAGCGAACGAGAGACCAGATGTCTTTTGGCAGGCCGATATTGAAATAGCTTCCGATTATTTACTTTCGGTTATCGATGAGGTAAAGCCACAAGTTTTAATCACTTACGATGAAATTGGAGGATATGGGCACCCCGATCACATACAAGCCCATCGCGTTGCGATGCGAGCGAGTGAAAAATCAAATTGGCAGATACAGAAAATATATTGGAACACCATGCCTAAATCTGTGTTGGCGGACAGCATGGCAAAGATGAAAGAGTTGGGATCCGACTTCTTTGGAGCAGATAACGTAGACGATCTGCCTTTTGCTAAAGATGATTCTTTTGTAACAACCCTCATCGATGGAAATGCATTCGTAGATTCGAAGATGGAGGCGATGAAAGCCCATCACACTCAGATTTCTCTCGATGGACCATTCTTTGCACTATCAAATAATCTAGGCCTCCAAGTTTGGGGCCATGAGTACTACACGCTAGTTAAGGGCGACAAGTGCGCACCATTTGATATCAATGGGCGAGAATCTGATTTATTTGCGGGAGTTAATCCCTAAATGAAAGTTATCGGTGCGCTTCTAGTTGGTTTAGGCAGCGGCGCAGCTGCAATATTTCTGCACCACTTTGCACCCCCTTTCGGAATCACCATCGCGACAGCAGGTACATTCGTTGCGATCTGGGCCGTTGGGCGCTCCTTTGGAAAACGTATTTATAAGTTGATCGCGGCTACTTCTTGGATAGCTATCTTTTGGCGTGGCGCATCCTTGGGAATCGGCAATGAGATATTTATTCAGGGTGACAGGCTAGGAAATACTTTTTTGATAACTTCCGTTATTGCTCTAATTATTGCCCTTGCACTACCCGCTAATTAACTCCAGCTCCAACTCTGTCCATCTGGACCATCACTCACTGTGATTCCTGTATTTGCCAACAAATCACGTAGCCGATCGCTCTCCTTCCAATTCTTTGATTCCCTTGCTTGCTTACGGATTTGTAAGAGTTCGGCTTGGTCTGAGGTAAGCGGCCTGATCTCAATTGCTCGGCCTAGCTCTAAACCAAGCAGGGAATCTGCATAAAGAAATATTGAACGTTTCACTTCAGACCTAAGTGAGGAATCTTTCTCAACTGCGCGCAATCTCAATAGCGCCCGTGGCGTATCAAGATCCCTTGCAAAGGCCTTTGATACTTCTAGATCCTGTAACTGATTTAACTCATCGCCCCAACTTGCCATATTGGTACGCCAACGCTTTAAAGTTAAGTTAGCTGCTTCAAGTCCTGCCCAGGTTAAATCCATTTGGGAGCGATAGCGATTCTCAAGTAAAGATAGGCGCAAGGCGAGGGGATCTAGCCCACGTTCCTCTAGATCCTTAACGAGCAGAACATTTCCTGCACTCTTGGACATCTTTCTTCCCTCAAAGAGTAAATGCTCGCCATGGACCCACATCTTTACCGCTTCATGGCCAACCATGGAATTTGATTGGGCGCGCTCATTTTCGTGATGGGGAAAACGTAGATCAATTCCGCCGATGTGAAGATCGATTCTCTCATCTAACAGCTCGAGTGACATAGCAGTACATTCGATATGCCATCCTGGAAAACCTCTACCCCAAGGTGAATCCCAAACCATTTCAGTACGGTTTCCGGCGTTCTTCCAGAGCGCCCAGTCGGCATGAAAACGTTTATCGCCTTCATCGCTATATTCAAAGCGATGACCTGGCTTTAAAGCATCTAACTTATTTCCACTAATTGCGCCATAACTTGGGAACGAGCGCGCATCAAAGTAGACCGTACCGAGTTCGGTCACATAGGCATGTCCACTAGCGATCAACTTTAAAATAGTTTGCAACATTAAATCTATAGTTTCACTTGCCCGTGGGTAAGAGTCAGCCGGAAGGATATTTAATTTGGCTAAGTCCTGATGAAATTTCGCTTCATAATTTCTTGCAATCTCAAATGGATCCCTCTTCTCCAATTGCGCTTGCTTTAGCAATTTATCTTCCGCCTGAAAATCTTCGGACATATGCCCTACATCAGTGATATTTTGAATAAATCGAACCTGACGGCCTTCTATCTTTAGAGCTCGAACTATCAGATCGGCAAGTAGAAAGGTCCGCAAATTACCCACATGGGCATCGCGATAGACCGTTGGACCACAGCAGTAGATATTTATGGGGTTATCTTTAACGGACAACTCTTTTAGGCTACGAGCTAAAGTGTCATAGAGAGCAATCATGACTTACCACGCAGTTTTTCTAGAGTGCGATAAACGAATTTATGATGGGTTCTAAATCCCATAGATTCATAGAGCGCCAGCGCTGCGGCATTTTCATCATCAACCTGTAAAGCAACTTTGGTAGCCCCATCACGGTTTGCAGCCGCAAGTAGGTTATTCATTAAGAACTTTGCCAGACCCTTATCGCGAAAAGCAGGTGCCACATATAGCCTTGTGACAATCGACCAAGTCCCAGCGGTTGCTATCCGTCCAACTGCAATAATCTGCTCGCCAATTTTTATCGCGCCATATCGCGCTGGATAACGGAGCATTAAATTCTCTAACGATTGATCAGATTGCATTTCCAGCCACGGATTTGAGGGAAAATCCAATACCTCACAGGTAAATTCCTTATTACCTACAAAGGCAATATCGCCGATATCCCTTATCAGAAAATTGGCGGCAGCCTTCAGGCTCCAACCTGTTTTTTCAAGGTAGTGATCCAAATCTTCATAAATCGGTAATGCAATAGTAAACGTGGGAGCCAACTTATTCTCAAGGTAGATCTTTACAACCTCGTTGACTGCATCTGCAAGATCAATCGGAGGTTCTCCGATTGGACCAGCGCCAATCGGTAGAACCGAATTTGCGCGCATCGTAAATCCATTAGCGATTCGCAATCGCCACTTTCCGTATTCGATTACTCGCTCGGCAGGCCAAGTAAGATCAGAGAGTTTTTCTAGCTCCAATATTCTCTTAGATAGTGGCGCGCCTTTGCCGGCCAAATCAGGTAGCGGTTTGATCTCTCGCCAGAGCGCAATCTCATCAGGTGAAAAGAATACTGACTGAGACTTCGAATTAATCAATTGGCTATTGCTCTGTAGAATTCCCACGATATCCCGATAGCCACCATTGGGTTCGTGCAGGCGAATAGTGACGCGTTTGCCAATGGCTTGACTAAGTGCCCCACTAGTTTCTGGCATATATTTCTGGGCCGCCTCGGTCATGTTGATACTTTAATCGGGCAACGCCGCCCGCGCATGGTTAGAATAAGCGCAAACGTGAGGCGCGCCTATCAAGCGCTATTAAACCTGGAGGTTAGCTCGTGACCTATGTAATCGCCCAACCGTGCGTTGATGTGAAGGATAAATCTTGCATTGAAGAATGCCCAGTTGATTGCATCTATGAAGGAGGACGTGCGCTATATATACAGCCCGATGAATGCGTTGACTGCGGAGCATGCGAACCGGTCTGTCCTGTGGAAGCGATTTATTATGAGGATGACATTCCATCGCAATGGAAAGATGCGTCGAAGATTAACACAGAATTCTTCGTCGAACTCGGTTCTCCAGGAGGCGCTGCCAAGGTGGGCCTTACAAATAGCGATCATCCCATCGTCGCTGCGCTTCCTCCTAAAGAATAATTTCACAAAGCCTTTCCTGCCACGGATTATGCGCCAACCTCTGCCGGATTTTCCGTGGGATGCGCTTGCCCCATATGCAGATAAGGCCCGCGCGCATGCAGCAGGCATAATTGATTTATCTCAAGGAACGCCAGTTGATGCAACTCCTGAATTAATTCAAAGGGTACTGCGCGAAAGTTCTGATTCACCACGCTATCCAGTAACCGCCGGAACAAAAGAGTTGCAGAGCGCAATTCGTAATTGGGCGATAAGCCATCTAGGTGCATCAGGAGACTTTGATGTACTTCCTGTTATAGGTTCTAAAGAGTTGGTGGCTTGGCTCCCGACCATTTTAGAAAGTAAGCAAGTTATCTATCCTGAGGTGGCTTACCCAACATATTTAGTAGGCGCGCTACTGGCACAAGCCCAACCCATCGCAGTCAGTGTAGATGCTAAAACTTGGCCCATCGCAGATTTTGCTTGGATCAATACACCAGCAAATCCGACTGGTCGCGTTCATTCAGAAGTTGAAATACGTTCGGCGATTGATTGGGTACGCAGGAATAACGCTGTTCTAGTCTGCGATGAGTGTTACATAGATTTCGGCGATACAGAGGTTCCAACTTCGCTGCTGAAATATACCGATGGCGATAACGCTAATCTCTTGGTAGTGCACTCACTTTCCAAGCGTTCTTCAATGGCTGGCTACCGAGGTGCATTCGTAATCGGTGATTCAAAATTAATTGCAAAAATTCGCGAAATTAGAAAACATGCAGGAATGATGGTTCCGCTACCGATCCAAAATTCTATGGTGGCGGCCCTTAGCGACGAAACGCATGTAGAAGCACAGCGCGCGCGATACAACTCGCGCCGTGCAACTCTCGCTCCGGCTTTGCAGGAAGCCGGCTTCAGAATTGACGATTCAGCAGCTGGGCTTTATATCTGGTGTACGCGCTCGGAAGATTCTTGGATATCGGTTGATTGGCTCGCCAGTCTCGGAATTTTGGCCACACCGGGTTCATTTTATGGACCGCACGGTGCAAACCATATTCGCATCGCTATGACTGCAACCGATGCACAAATTACAGATGCCGCCGCGCGGATCCGACAGGCGGTCAAATAATGGCGATTGGAATTTTATTAGTTGGCGGTTTTGGTACGCGTTTAAAACCACTGACAAATGAAACCCCAAAACCGATGTTGCCGGTTGGTGGTTTACCAGTTACAGAACGACAGTTACTTGCCGCCAAGAAAGCAGGTATCAAGACGGTAATTTTAGCGACCTCATATCTCTCCGATGTATTTACGCCTTATTTTGGTGATGGCTCTAAATGGGGGATGAACTTGCTCTATGCCGTTGAAAGCCAGCCACTTGGTACCGGGGGTGCAATACGTAATGCCGCCGCGCTAGTAAATTTTGCTGATTCCAACGAAGAATTCGTGATATTTAATGGTGATGTTTTGAGCGGTCACGATATTGCGGCGCAGCTCGAATTTCACAGAGCAAATAGCGCCGATGCCACACTTCATTTAATCGAAGTTGCCGATGCGCGAGCATTTGGCTGCGTGCCAACACATCCAGATGGAAGAGTGATCGATTTCCTCGAGAAGATGGAGAATCCGGTGACCAATTCAATTAACGCCGGGTGTTACATTTTTAGCCCTTCAGTAATTTCAGAGATTCCAGGTGGTGAAGTTGTCAGTATTGAGCGCGAGACTTTCCCTAAGTTAGTCAAAGATGGTCGACCAGTTTATGGATATCACGAGCAGTCTTATTGGCTCGATATTGGTACTCCAGCTGCGCTCTTTAAGGGATCGCGAGATATCGTCGGCGATGGTTTTCACGCAGGACCCGGGTGCACAATCGGTGAAGGGTCAGTTATTTCCGGAGGCAGTTCTATCGGCGCAGGATCCACAATCGGCGTCGACTGCGCAATCAGTAATACAATTATTGGCGATGGGGTGGAGATTGGCGACAACTGCGCCATCGCAGATTCATTTATTCTCCATAACTCAAAAATTGCAGATAACTCAAAAATTCTTGGAAAATACATATCACCAAGTGAAAATCTGCCGATTTCACCCCAATAAGTCGATAAATCTCCGCCAAAAGCGCTGAAATTGAACGTAATTCTCCAATTTGAAGGCGTTCTCTGGCTTGACTTAAAGGGATTACAAGCGTGTAATTCGCTCTAGAGAAGTTACGTTCATGAAGGACGTAGCCAACAAAGGTCTTGAGGAGATTAGTCGATGCCGATTCGTCCAGAAGCTACACCTACTGGCAATCCAACAGCCCCTACTGCTGGACCATCAATTAAATTAGCAAACGGAGAGAATATTGAACTCTCCTGGCAAGAACGCGCACTTTGCGCACAAACAGATCCAGAAGCATTCTTTCCTGAAAAAGGTGGTTCAACTCGTGAAGCAAAGCGAGTCTGCCTCTCTTGCGATGTTCGCCAAGAATGTTTGGAATACGCGCTCGCCCATGATGAGCGCTTTGGTATCTGGGGTGGACTCTCCGAACGTGAGCGTCGCCGTTTGAAGCGCCGCCCAGCGTAACTCTCATGAGTTCACATCGCGTCACCGCGATTCTCGTACTTCACGACGGCGCAACCTGGCTGCCTGAAGTTGTTGTATCACTAACTTCCCAAACTCATAAGATTGATCAAATAGTTGCCGTTGATACTGGATCAATTGACTCTTCTGCAAAGTTAGTTAAAGGCGCGCGAATTCCAGTTTTACCAATGGATCGTGAAACCGGTTTCGGAGAAGCAATCTCTCACGCGGTATCAACTCTTCCTGCAATAGCAGACCCAGAACGGGAATGGCTCTGGATAATTCATGATGATTTATCAGTACATCGCAAAGCCTTAGCGAATTTACTTTCAGAGGTGAAGATGCGCCCCAATGTGGTTATGGCTGGACCTAAGCTTTTAGGTTGGCATGATCGAACGCACTTATTGGAAATCGGAATTAGCATCGCAGCAAATGGAAATCGTTGGACTGGACTTGAGCCGGCTGAGTATGACCAAGGACAAAGAGATGGCGTTCACGAAGTTCTTGCAGTCAGCACCGCAGGCGCCTTAATCCGCCGCGATATCTTTGAACAGTTAGGTGGCTTTGATCCCAATCTAGATCTCTTTCGCGATGATGTAGATTTTGGATGGCGCTTATATTCGGCGGGCTATGGTGCAATTTCCGTTTCTAGCGCAGTTGCATTCCACGCTGAAGCATCGGCAAATGAGCGTCGCACTGTTGATGTCGCGGAGGCTTTTCTGCACCGCCCGCTTTTATTAGATCGACGAAATGCTGCCTATGTTCTCTTGGCCAACTCGTCGTGGTGGCGCTTGCCGCTGCTAACTGTGCAACTTTTATTGGGTGCAATTTTCCGAGCAACCGGTTTCTTATTTGCAAAATTGCCTGGCTATGCCAGCGATGAGATCTTGGCGGTAGGAACTTTATTTATTCACCCCGGTGAATTATTTAAAGCACGAAAAGTAAGACGAAATCAACGATTAGTGCCAGCAGGAATTGCGCTTAAGTTCATCCCATCACGCTGGTCGCAGATCCGCCAATCATTTTCTAGATCAGCAGAATGGATTCGCACTCGAGTATTTCCTGACGAAGTTAGTGAAATTAGCCACGTCTCAATCTTGGATGAGAATCTAGATGAAGAAGATTTATTGACCCCAGCTACTAGTCGGAATTGGTTTTCACTTATTAAGCGACCACAGGTTGCATTGCCAGTCTTTTTATTGCTCTTAACTCTAATTTGGTCAAGAAATCGTTTTGGCTCAGCATTTGGAGGAGCGCTACCCGAGCAACCTGCTGGAGTTAGCGATATCTGGAACACTTATTTGAGTGGATGGCATTCCATTGGAATGGGAACTTCTGCTGCAGCTCCTACCTGGCTAGCAATTCTTGCGGTTCTTGCCACACCATTTTTGGGAAGTTTAAAACTGCTTGTTTCTACACTCTTCTTATTTGCACCCCTCTTATTTGCATGGACGGGATATTTACTTCTTCGTCGCCTCTCTAATAACCGTTGGTTAGTTGCAGGAGCATCTCTACTTTATGCAATATCTCCCGTTGCGATCTCCGCTGTGAATTCTGGGCGTATAAGCACAGTGGTAGCTCTAATTCTCTTACCACTATTGATTATCGCCGCCCAAGGAATTTTTGAGATAGACCAGTTTTCTTGGCGTCGCATCTTTGGGATTTCCCTCTTAAGCTCAATTCTCTTCGCGTTCTCGCCAATCCTCTTATTAATCGGTCTGCTTTTAAACTGTTTTGCAATTTATCGTGACTACTCTGCGCGCGAGAGCGGCGTGAATGCCGAGCTCTTTAATCAACGCCTGTATCGTCGCATAGCGATCGTAGCCACCCCATTTTTAATCTGTGCTCCCTGGAGTTTTGAGTTGTTAACTCAACCCAAGCGCTTCTTCATTGATTCAGGGTTTCTTATTTCAGGGGGAGGCCCGAACTTAGCCTTACTTGGTAATCCAGGTGGACCGGGATCGCTACCGATCTACATTGTGAGCCCACTAGTTCTTCTACTAGCCATATCGCTATTTTCATCCACAAAAGCACGCTTTGTCGCAGAACTCGGATTCATCTTGCTCTTATTTGCGATTTTGCTTAGCACCATTTCACTAACAGGCCACGGAAGTTCAATTCCAACTCAAATCTATGTTGGTTCCATTCTCGCTCTCACCACCATTGCTGCAATCGCTGCTTCGGTAATTATGTTGGATAAATTACGTGAGAGGCTTATTGAAACAAATATAGATTTTCGACATATATCAGCAGCAATACTTTTGGTTGCGACCGCTATGTACTCAGTAACTTCCATTGCGTGGATGGTATCGAGTGGCGCTAATTCGCCGCTGCAAACGGGTAAGGGTGAAGTTCTCCCGGCATTTCTCGCAGTTGAAAGCGATGCCAAAACTATTGTTATGCGCCCACGTATGATTGATGAAGAAGTAACTTTAAATTACTACATCGCCCGCGGTAGTGATATTACTTTGGGACAACCAGATTTAGCGCCCGTTAATCGATTACAAATCTCTAGTGCGGTTCAGGAGATTGCAGATGGTAGCGGTTTGACCGCAAGCACAACCTTTGCTGTTCACGGAGTTAAGTATCTTTTTCTAAAGAGTCCAATTGACGAGAATATTGCACGGGTAATCGATGGCTTAGGAGGATTTTCCAGAGCCTCTTCAACTAACGCGGGAATTGTTTGGGAGATATCTGTAAACACAGGCAAAGTGCTCTTTACTGATTCATCTGGAAAAGTCTCCACACTGCAGCAGGGTGAATCAGGGATCACCGTTAATGAACCTGGCGAGCTGACTCTGACTGAAAATTTCAGTCGGGGATGGAGGGCGATGCAAGATGGCTCGCGCTTAGAACGTCAGCGTAGCGTTAATGCGATGCCGGTATTTATCGTTACTGAGCCAGGGTTAGTGACGTTGCTGTATGACGGAACTTTGCGTCGTGCTTGGATTTCATTTCAAATTATCATCCTAGTAACGGTAATAGTTATGGCACTTCCTGGAGGTCGCCGCCGCCGCGAGATGAAAGATGCGGAGCTAGCATGAGATTTCAGCGCCCCACTTTAATTCTTGCCTCTGCAATAGCAGTTGTTTTAGCAGCAAATGGCTTAAATGTCGGACTCTCAAAGAGTGAATTTTCCAAGAATTTCCCTGCAGTTGTCTGCCCTCCTACTCCAAGCGATATCACCACTGCAATCTCAGTGCCATCGAATAAGACTCCTTTGCGTAAGACTGGGACTAAATCGCTTTCTTTCATTCCGGCCCAGACCCTTAGATATATGCAAGTAAAGGCTCCGGTAATAATTGAATCGCAAGGAGTCACGCCAGTTGTTTGGCAAATTCGCCAGGGAGTATGGGCAGGCGCAACTATTTGTTCATCGCTGCAAAGCGATCAATGGTTTGTTGGTGGTGCAGCTGATGTAACAAGTAGAGGCAAGATAATGATTGTAAATAGCGGACTTAGTTCTGCAATTGTTGATTTACAAATATGGAATGAAATTGGTATCCAACCTACGAAACCAATTACCCTGGAGGCCAATTCATATCGGGAGCTTGGTTTAGATTCCCTAGCGCCAGGATCTCGTGAAATTGTAATCAGAGCATTGACTCGATCAGGTCGCGTGACCAGTTATTTACTTGATGAGCGCGGCAGGGGACTAAGGGCCCTGGGCGGAGATATCGTTAACTTTGCCCCAAAGGCTGCTAAAGAAATATATATCCCCGCAGTTCCACACTCGGTGCGAAAAGTTGGCGGAAATTCCGTTGAGTTACCGCATTCGTTGCGCTTATTAGTACCTGGTGAACTCGACGCTCGGGTTACTGTGAAAGTTCTATCAACTGATGGAAGTTTTATCCCAACCGGCTTTGAAAATAAGATCCTTAAATCTGGATCAGTTATAAACCTTCCGCTAAATCCAAACCTTCCAAATAGCAAATTTGGTTTACATATCTCTTCAGATGAGCCACTTGTCGCCTCTGTCTTTTCGCCAACCTTCGCGCAAAATAAATCAGACTTTATTTGGAGTACATCTGTTCAAGAATTAGGCGAAATCTCTCTGGCAATCGCAGGGCTTGCCCCGCAGTTAGTGTTCATCGGTGGGGCGATATCTCTGGATATCGAGATGACCCTTGATAAGGGGAAGCGAAAAGTTCTCAAAGTTAGAGGCGATGAAATTTCAACGATCAAGATTCCAGATGGAGTACGAGAAATCAGATTTTCCGAGGTTGGCAAGGGAATTTATGGCGCAGGCCTGATTTCCACTAAAAGTGGCTACGGTTATTTCCCACTAGCGCCAGGAAGTGTCCAAACTAAATCTTCTGTACCTATTGCAAATATTGGTGTCTTAACTCCGTGACAATCCCAGTTTTTCGCCCGTTACTCCACTAGCCTTATGGACATGAGTAAGTTGGCTAGAACAGGGCGCAGCTGTTCCCGAGTTAGTTGTAGAAGCTTGGCTTCTATGACTTTAACTTATATATATGCCGACTCCACCGCAGTACTTGGTCCTTTAGCAACTTTCTCTGAACCTCACTCATATGATCTTTGCGAAGCGCATGGCAAACGCCTTACAGTGCCCAATGGCTGGAATGTGATTAAAGAGGAGAGCTCGCAGATAAATAGCAGTCCGACCGACGATGATTTGATGGCGATCGCAGATGCAGTGCGTGAAGTAGCAAATTTAAATATGACTCCCAATGGCTCTTTATGTGCAGATACCGCAAACAATTCTCAGAGCTCTGAAACACAGCTTGGTCGCCGCGGCCACCTGCGGGCGGTTCCATCCTAAAATTGCTCTGGGTCAGTAAGTAAATTCTGCTAGAGAAAGAAGTTAAGTATTTCAATATTTAAAGCCTATGACATTCGCGGATTAGTTGATGTAGAGATCACTGCTGATTTTTGCTTTGCTACTGGAGTCGCATTTGCACGTTTTCTGCAACAAGAACGTGAACCCGGAACCGTTGTAATAGGTGAAGATATGCGCCCATCGTCGCCGACATTTGCAGATGCTTTTTCTGCGGGTGTAACTTCGCAGGGGCTAAATGTTATTCGTATCGGGTTGGCATCCACAGACCTACTCTATTTTGCAGCAGGGAAATTGAATTTTCCTGGAGCTATGTTTACGGCTAGCCACAATCCTGCGGAGTACAACGGCATAAAGTTATGTTTAAGTGGTGCTAGGCCAATCGGTAAAGAATCAGGGCTTTTAACGATTGAGAGGTATGTGGCTGAGGGCTCACCAATCGATTTTAGAAGTGTAGGTAAAGAAGGTAACGAAGATATGTTAAGCGCCTACGTTGACCACTTACTTACTCTTGTAGATTTATCGGCTAACCGTCGACTTAAAGTAGTAATCGATGCTGGAAACGGTATGGCAGGACATACCGCACCAGCGGTTTTTGCAACTTTAAATTGCGAAGTAATTCCCTTGTATTTTCAATTGGATGGCTCTTTCCCGAACCACGAAGCCAATCCCATCGACCCCAAAAATCTAAAAGATCTTCAAAAGGCGGTGAGGAAATATAAAGCGGATATCGGACTGGCTTTCGATGGGGATGCTGATCGTTGCTTCTTGGTTGATGAAAACGGCGAATTGGTAAATCCATCAACCCTTACTGCTTTAATTGCAGATCGCGAGTTACAGAAGAACCCTGGTGCAAATATAATTTATAATTTAATTTCATCCCGTGCAGTAGCCGAAATTGTGGAAGAACGCGGCGGGACTGCAATTCGATCAAGAGTTGGACATTCTTATATAAAGAAATTGATGGCCGAAACTGGTGCTGTTTTTGGTGGTGAACATTCCGGACACTTCTACTTCCGCGATTTCTGGCGGGCCGACTCCGGCATGTTGGCAGCCCTGCACGCGATTGCGGCGCTAGGCGAAGCAAGTTCGACGCTCTCCAAGTTATTAAAACCCTATGTTCGCTATTTTTCTAGCGGCGAAATTAATTCAGAAGTATCCGACTCGCAGCTTTCAATGGCAGAGGTGGAAGAGAAATTTGGAAAATCATCTGGCGTTGAGGTGGATCATCTCGATGGCTTAACTGTTAATGGCGACAGCTGGTGGTTTAACGTCCGCGCATCCAACACCGAGCCTCTATTACGTTTAAATGTAGAAGCCAAGACGCAAGCACGTATGGAGAAGATTCGAGATGAGGTGCTCGCCACAATCCGTGGCTAGCGTTTAAATAGCCAGCAAGGGTCAGCGGGCGCTAATCTATGCACAGAGCCGCCTAGCAAAGTAGAGCCCTACGCCTTAGGTAAGCACAGTCCAATCAACTGTTATTTATTACCAATTAAGGAGAACAATATGAACTCACCAATTACATCAACACTTCCGCGCCACGATATTGCAGATGCATCACTCGCAGCCGAAGGTCGCAAGAAGATTGAATGGGCAGAGCGCAATATGCCTGTACTCGCTCAGATCCGCGAACGCTTCGAGAAGTCAAAGCCTTTTACCGGCGTAAGAATTTCTGCTTGCATGCACGTCACAACCGAGACAGCGAATCTAATGCGAGTCTTGAAAGCAGGAGGAGCGGAGATTGCACTCTGTGCTTCAAATCCTCTTTCTACCCAAGATGACACCGCAGCCGCACTAGTTCACGAATATGGAATTTCAGTATTTGCCCGTAACGCTGTTGACCGAGATGGATATTACGCACACATTAACGCCGCCCTCGATATCGAGCCACATCAAGTATTTGATGATGGCTGCGACCTAGTTAACACTCTCCACACAACTCGTAAAGAACTCCTTCCAAATATCGCCGGTGGCTGCGAAGAGACCACAACTGGCGTAATCCGCCTAAACCAAATGGCTAAAGATGGTGCACTCACATTCCCAATGATTGCTGTTAATGACACTGACACCAAGCACATGTTCGACAACCGTTACGGAACAGGTCAATCAACGCTCGACGCTGTCTTTCGTGCGACAAACTTCCTTCTTGCTGGACGCATCGTCGTTGTAGCAGGATTTGGTTACTGCGGAAAGGGCGTTGCCGAACGCGCTAAGGGTATGGGTGCTGATGTAGTTGTTACTGAAATCGACCCAACCAAGGCGCTTGATGCAATGATGCAAGGTTTTCGAGTTATGCCAATGCTTGACGCTGCAAAGGTCGCTGATGTTTTCATTACTGTCACAGGAAATCGCGATGTGTTGCGCGATGAGCACTTTGCAGTAATGAAAGATGGCGCAATCATGGCCAACTCTGGTCACTTCGATATTGAAATCGATGTTGCATGGCTGGAACAAAATGCAAAGAAGAAGAATGCCAAGATGCGCCATCAGACAGATGAGTATGTGCTTGCTGATGGGCGCCGTTTGCTACTCCTTGCAGAAGGCCGTTTAGTAAATCTAGGCGCCGCTGAAGGACACCCAGCATCTGTAATGGATATGTCATTTTCAGATCAAGCCTTAACCGCTGAATATCTAGTTAAGGAAGCGAAGAATCTTCCTGCTGGTGTTCATAACGTTCCAACATATATCGATAAGGAAGTTGCCAGCCTGAAGTTGATTTCAATGGGTGGACGAATCGATACCTTAACTCCCGCTCAAGATATGTATTTGAACTCTTGGGAGCACGGTAGCTAATGACCTTAGTTATGGTCGTCGATGATGACCAGGATCTTGCGGAGATGCTCGGCATCGTCTTAACCGGTGCCGGCATCGACGTGGATCTAGTTAGTCGTGGCGATGAAGTTCTGGAAGTATTTAGAAATAATCCTCCAGATCTCGTCCTACTAGATGTAATGCTCCCTGGATTAGACGGTATTGAGGTTTGTAAGTTAATCCGGGCCGAATCTATGGTTCCTATCGTGATGCTCAGCGCTAAAGGGGATACGAACGACATCGTAAAAGGTCTCGAAGCGGGTGCAGATGATTACATGGTCAAACCATTTCGGCATCCTTCAGAGCTAATCGCAAGAATTCGCACCCGTTTACGCCGGACCAATGCCGATGTTTTGGGTTTATTAACGATGGGTGATCTTTCGATCGATGTGACCGCCCACGAGGTTAGTCGTGGCGGAAAGAAGATTGCGCTAACTCGCCTGGAATTCGATTTGTTAGTTGCTTTAGCGAAAGAGCCCGGAAGAGTTTTTACAAGAGATGCCTTACTTGGTGAAGTCTGGGGCTATCGCCACTCAACTGATACTCGCTTGGTAAATGTCCACGTACAGCGCTTAAGATCAAAAGTTGAACATGATCCAGAGCGCCCTCAAATCATTATGACGGTTCGCGGGGTCGGCTATAAAGCTGGAGTAATGGGCGGTTCCTAATATGAACCGGTTTAGATCCAGAGTAAGAAATTCACTTGCTGCAAAGGTAATTGTTTCCACAGTACTTTTATCTCTCGTTGTAGTTTGGTTAACTGGATCTGCTCTTTACTCACAACTTTCTGACGGCGTAAAGCAGGTAAATCGAGAATCTTCTCTCGCAGAGGCCAGATCATCTTTTTTCAATGCGCAATATCAGTTTTTGCTTAATGAACGAGCCGATGTCTCAGTAATAAAGAAAGCAGTACAGGATGTAATTATCTCCTCAACTGAAGTGAGTCTGAGCCAGGATAGAAAATCCATTTTCCTAAAAAGATTTGGGACGCCTTTTAGATTTTCACTCGAAGTAGAATCACCAGATTACAGCACATCCACTGATGGCCTAGATGTTTCTTCTGTCCCCGATGAACTACGGGAGAGAGTGCGTTCTAGTGATTTAGTTGATTATGAATATGCAAAAGTGCGCTATCAAAATCGTGAAGATTCTAATGTTCTAATTGCAGGTCGCAAAATTAAGATTCCCAAATCTGGAAATTATGAAATGTATTTGATTTATTCTCTCAATAATCAGAATCAGACACTTTTCATCATCAAAAACGCTCTCTTTTTTACCGGATTTGCCCTCCTCTTTCTTATCGGCTTGATTACTTGGTTGGTAGTTCGCCAAGTAGTAAAACCGGTCCGTGAAGCGGCAACGATTGCGCAGAAGTTTACCCAGGGTGATTTCTCGCAGCGGATGCAGGTAGAAAGCTCTGATGAAATTGCGACGCTCGGCACGGCATTTAACGAGATGGCGCTCTCCTTGGAATCGCAGATATCTCGTTTAGAAAACTTATCACGCGTTCAACAAAGGTTCGTATCCGACGTCTCCCATGAACTGCGCACCCCCTTAACGACTTTGCGAATGGCTTCAGAAGTTATTTATAGCAAGAAAGATACTTTCGATCCGACAATCACACGCAGCGCTGAACTTCTTGTGGCTCAATTAGATAGATTCGAGAGACTATTGGAGGATCTTTTAG
>JAQCAO010000085.1 GCA_027731885.1 Actinomycetota bacterium
AATACTGAAGGTGGTTTGTTCAAAGAACCAGCCATCAATGTCGATTCTTCCTTTGGTTCCGTGGATCGCAGCATTTATTGTGCCGGCCATTGTCATGCACGAATTAATCAACGCCATACTGCCGTTGTTATATTGCAAGACCGCAGCTGTTGCCGAATCAACGCCAGTATCTGTCATTACTGATTTACCGCTTACTGAATCTGGGATTCCCAGGGTGCGAATAGCCATATGGACTGGGTAAATTCCTAAGTCATAATGCGCACCGCCGCCTTGTTCGCGATTCCAAAGGCGTGGAGCGCGCTCGATTGGTAAGTACTGGCTGTGATCGGCGTAAACAAAATGTGGAGTGCCAATTTCGCCCGCTTCAATAGCTGCAAATACCGCATTCATGGTTGGCAAGAAGCGCGTCCACATCGCCTCCATCACAAAGACCTTTTTCGCTTTTGCCGCAGCGTAAATTTCATGGGCATCGGCTGCGTTCATAGTGAATGGCTTTTCCAGCAGAACATGCTTTCCAGCTTCAATCGCCAGCAGCGCGTGATCGCGGTGCAAGGTCTGAACCGTTGAAATGTAAATTACATCGACTTCTGGATCTGCCACAAGCGCGGCGTAATCAGGATGGCGATTTGGGATATTGAACTTATCGGCGAAAGCGTTGGTGCGCGCTAGATCGCGAGTTGCAACGGCTTGGATCTTTAACCCAGCGTGGCCAAAGTCAGTTGCAATGATGTCGGCAATTCCGCCCGCGCCTAAATATCCCCAACGAAGTGCCACTTATCCTCCAATAAAAGTTAGATTAAATCTTTAGACAGGGATAAGAGTGTTAGCAAATATCTGCCAAGCAAGGAGTGATTTCGCAACGAGTGAGAGAGTGATGTAGGTGCGCTCTCCACGTAGGTAATCTGACCATTTGCCAATCTTCTTATATTGAAGAAATTGCACAAGGGCGAATGAATTAAACAATGCGAAAATTGTAAAGACTATGAAGTAAACGAAGGTAGGTGCTTGATTTTCGCCAACGCCGCCAATTGCAAAGACATAGAAGACCAGCGCCAGCCACGGCACTGCGCCAGCGATGCATCCAAAGATAAATGGAATCCAACCGCCGTTACCTGGCTCTTCATACTTTTCTTGTAGCCAACCAAAGAGAATCATTGAGGCGTTGACTCCGAAGATTGAAATCAAGGCGGTGACCTCGGATATTCCGGTGACTTGCGCAATTAAAACGATCATTACAGATGAGCTAATTGAATATTCAACCCAGCGGAAGAAGTTTCGGTGGGCGGCTAGCCCTGCGATATATCGCGGAAAGAATTTAGGGCTAACGACTATAAAGTGAGCAAGCGAGGAAAGGCCTAGGAATATTGCCACACCAATTGCAAGTGGTGCGTCGTACAAGACAATTAAATCGCCGTAGGTGCTTCCGGGAGGGCCCGACATGTATCGCGCAGTGATGGGCAGCGTGAAATCTGATGAGAGCGCAAGAACCGCCACCATCTGTCCGAAGTGAAGAACGCCGGCAAATAAGTTGATGCGGCGCAAACCGCGATCTGTAATCTCTTTACTCATACCAATAAAGTAACAGCGAAATGTGGAAAAGGGGCGAAAGCGCTCGCTAAAGAACCGGCAAATATCGGTCTAGCTCGTATGCGCTGACCTGACGGCGGTAATCCTGCCATTCTGCGCGTTTATTGCGCAGAACATATTCAAAGACATGCTCGCCTAAGGTCTCACGGACCAGCTCGCTCTTCTCCATTACCGCAATCGCCTCATTTAAATTGGCAGGCAGTGATTCAGGGGCGGCATCATCGACTAATTTGTAATCTCCTTCGATCCCCTTCAGCCCTGCCGCCAACATAACCGCATAGGCCAAATAAGGATTGCAGGCAGAATCAGGAGAACGAAATTCGATCCGAGTTGAATTCTCTTTATTTGGTTTATACATCGGGATGCGCACTAGCGCACTGCGATTGTTGTGCCCCCAAGTAATCAGCGATGGCGCCTCTCCCCCGCCTTGTAAACGCTTATAAGAATTAACCCACTGATTTGTGACTGCTGTGATTTCAGATGCGTGCTTCAAGATTCCTGCGATAAAGGAACGTGCTACTTTAGATAAGTTAAATTCGGCAGAAGCATCATAGAAAGCGTTCTTCTCGCCTTCAAAGAGTGAGACGTGGGTATGCATTCCGCTGCCGGGATGATCGGTAAATGGCTTTGGCATAAAGGATGCATAAAAGCCTTGTTCGAGGGCGACTTCTTTAATTACGTGACGGAAGGTCATGATGTTATCTGCCGTACTTAGCGCATCGGCATAGCGCAGATCAATTTCTTGCTGACCGGGAGCGCCTTCGTGATGGCTAAATTCAACTGAGATTCCCATCGCTTCCAACATCGTAATCGCCTGGCGGCGGAAGTCGTGGCCGACGACTGCAGGTGTGTGATCAAAGTATCCACCTTGATCAACCGGCACTGGCTGCTCGCCCTTTACAGGGCTTGATTTAAATAAGAAGAATTCAATTTCGGGATGGGTGTAACAGGTGTAACCCATTTGTGCTGCCTTATTTAAAGTACGGCGCAGCACATTGCGCGGATCGGCATGCGATGGAGATCCGTCAGGCATAGTGATATCGCAGAACATACGAGCGGCGCCCGGTGATTCAGTACGCCAAGGCAAGATTGAAAATGTTGCAGGATCGGGTTTTGCCAACATATCCGATTCGGTTACGCGCGCAAATCCCTCGATCGCAGAACCATCGAAGCCGATACCTTCTTCGAAGGCGTTGACTAACTCAGCTGGTGCGATCGCAACTGATTTTAAATATCCCAAGACATCGGTAAACCAGAGTCGGATAAAACGAATATTGCGCTCTTCAATAGTGCGCAGCACAAACTCTTGCTGCTTGCTCATCTGTGAATCATTTGCGGACATAGCCCATATCTTGCCAAGGCAAAGTTACGGCTGTGTTACGAACCCTCTTGCCAGCGGCTCGTCATTATTTATGGACTTCTTGCCAGCGCGAAGTCATTGGCAAGCGGCGATCCTTGCCAAAAGCCCGCTTGGAAACCTTTGTGCCAGGCGGATATTGGCGCCGCTTGTACTCAGCCTTATCGACCATCGCGATCACCCGACGGACTAGGGCCTCATCAAAGCCTGCGGCAATCAGCGCCTCTGAACCTTGATCGTCATCAACATAGGCGGTCAAGACGCGATCTAGTAATAAGTAATCTGGAAGCGAATCAGAATCTTTCTGATCAGGGCGCAGTTCAGCGCTTGGTTCTTTCTCAATTGAGTTAACCGGAATTGGTTCTGCCTCACCGCGACTGCGTGCGACTTCATTTCGCCAACGAGCCAGCGCCCAAACATCGGTCTTATAAATATCTTTAATCGGGGCAAAGCCACCAACTGCATCGCCATATAGCGTTGAGTAACCAACCGCGAGCTCTGACTTATTGCCGGTCGCTAAGACCAGATGGCCTTCTTGATTGGAGATCCCCATCAAAGTGGTGCCACGAACCCGGGCCTGCAAATTCTCTTCCGCCAAACCTTTCAAAACCAGGTTGCTCATATAGGCCTCAACCATTGGCGCAATTGGCACAGTGCGGAAATGTATTCCAGTTGCCGAAGCTAAAGCTTGCGCATCTGATATTGAATGATCTGATGAATATTTACTTGGCATGGCCACGCCATTAACTCGTTTGGCACCTAATGCATCAATAGCGATCACGGCTACCAACGCAGAATCGATTCCGCCGGATAAGCCAAGTACGACGCTACGGAAGCCATTCTTTTCTACATAATCTCTTAGTCCAATTACTAGCGCCTGCCAGATTTCTGCGCGGTCATCTAGCCTCACTGCAATACCAGGAATCAAAGCACGATCAATGCTGACTTCTGCTTCGGAGATGACTACATCTGGCGTGCTTGTCTTTGTGGCAACATCTAGATCAACAACGGCTACGCCATCTTCAAATTGCGGAGCGCGCGCAATGACTGCACCATCAGAATTTACAACAATGCTATCCCCATCAAAAACTAAGTCATCTTGGCCACCGGTCATATTCACATAAACCAGTGGGGCTGCCGCCTGGCGAGCGCGCTTGGTTACCAACGCCAAACGCAGATCATCTTTAGCGCGTTCATAAGGAGAACCATTGGGGACGATGATTAGCCCCGGTTTGCGCTCGGCTAATTGCGCGGTGATTCCGCCATCAATCCAAAGATCTTCGCAGATTGCGATGCCGACATCGACGCCGTGAATACGCACCACCAAAGTCTTATCCCCTGGCACAAAATTGCGGAACTCATCGAAGACGCCGTAATTAGGTAAGTGGCATTTGGCGTAACGAGCCTGGATCGCACCACCTGAAATTACTGCCACCATATTTTGTGGCGAACCATCTACTTGATCTAGGTAGCCAACAATGGCCACTATCTCGCCGGTTAGCTCCTTTGCTAATTCCGCGATCGCCCTCTGGCTAGCGCTTTGAAAGGAAGGACGGAGCGCTAGATCTTCGACTGGATACCCCGTTAAGACCATCTCCGGAAATACGACGATATGTGCACCAGCAGATTGAGCAGTGGCAACGTTCTGGCGCACCAACTCAGCGTTAGCTGCCAGATCACCGACTGTCGGGTTGACCTGTGCCAGCGCTACGCGCAACTTCATACTTCAAGAGTAATGGATTACTCTTATCTCAAGACCCTCAATTGAAATACCCGGAGACTTCTCGCGAAGCTTCGAGGCTGGAGGAAGAAATGACATCAAAACCTGAGGCGACAACGACCCTTTACGGCGGGGCGGCCCATCGCCGCGTCACGATCGTTGATCTGAAGAAAGCAAAGGCCGCTGGCGAAAAGTGGGCGATGCTTACTTCCTACGAGCAGATGACCGCCGAGATATTTGACCAAGCCGGAATCCCTGTCCTGCTAGTTGGCGATAGCGCCGGCAATAATTTTCTCGGTGGTGAGAACACGATCGCAGTTACAGTCGACGAATTAATCCCATTGACCCGCGCAGTTGTGCGCGCTTCAAAACGCGCAATGGTGATCGCTGATCTGCCCTTTGGTTCTTACGAAAATTCACCCGAGCAAGCGCTAACAACTTCTACCCGTTTCTTTAAAGAGGCCGGGGCAATGCGGTTAAATTAGAGGGCGCACATTTGGCC
>JAQCAO010000086.1 GCA_027731885.1 Actinomycetota bacterium
TTGCAACTTCCCAGTTTTAGCCAAATAAGGGATTAAATCTCCACCGTTGACCCCGCGGGAGACCCCGCGGGAGACCCCGCGGGAGACCCCGCGGGCCAGGCTCCAAGTTAAGGGAGTAGCCAAGAGCGTTAATAGAGCGGCTGGCTTAAGGGTAAGGAGCGCAAAGATATGGGCAGAAATTAAGAGGGCGATATAGAGCCTGCGAGCACCGCGATCTCCTAGGCGAACTGCCAGAGTTCTCTTGCCGACGATTTGATCTTGCGCCCGATCGCGCAAATTGTTGATCGCCAGAATCGCACAGGCAAGAGATCCCATTGGAATAGCGATAATAAAGATCTCCAGATTTAACTCTTCGGTTTGAACGAAATAACTTCCAGTTGTGGCAACAATTCCAAAGAAGAGAAAGACTGAGATATCTCCAAGCCCCTTGTAACCATATGGATTTGCACCACCTGTGTAACCCCAAGCTGCGGCGATAGCTAGCGCGCCAACCAAAATAATCCACCAAGATGTGGCGATCGCTAGGGTTAATCCGATAACTGCTGCAAATAGAAATGAAATCTGTGCGGCGGTACGAACCGCCTTAGGGGAGGCTAAGCCAGATGCAGTAAGTCGCACTGGACCAATACGCGAATCATCGGTGCCGCGTATTCCATCTGAATAATCGTTGGCATAGTTAACGCCGATTTGCAGCGCGAGGCTTACTAGTAGCGCAGAGAAGGCTGGGATGGGATCCCAGTTACTACCTGCATATGCAGTGGCAACTAAAACCGGTGCAATTGCAGCTGGCAATGTACGAAGACGAGCGCCAACGATCCATTTATTCATAGGCCTTTGCCTCCTTCCTGCTCAGCGATTGCTATCAATTTCTGTCTATCAATCTTATCCAGTGAGGTAAGTGGCAAGTGATCAATGTAGATAATCCCCTTCACCTTTGCGGCGACTGAAATTTGCGAAGCAAGATACTCATTCACCTTTGCAACTTCTGGCTTTAAGCTTCCTGCGATCGCCAGATGTAGAGCTTGGCCCCATTGCGAATCTTTAATGGTAAAGGCTGCGCATTTAATTCCGGTAAATTCTTTATTTAGCAAATCTTCTACTTGCTTAAGTGAGACGTTCTCGCCACCAGAGATAATGATGTCATCGGCACGACCCGTTACCTTCAATTTTCCATTAACGATTTCCCCGAGGTCAGATGTTGTAAAAAACTTACCAGCCATCTTCGAACTCCAACCAGCTTCATCATTTAAGTAAGTTGTGGCAAGAGAAGAAGTGGCGATTTTAATTAGCCCATTCTCATCAAACTCAACCGAGGTATCGCCAATTGGCTGGCCGTCATAAATACAACCACCGCACGTTTCAGTCATTCCATAACTTTCAACAATTTTTATCCCAGCAGTACTTGCTTGATCTCTGAGGGTAATATCTAAGGCTGCGCCCCCAACTAAAACTGATTTTGCGGATTGCAAATGCTCAAGTAATTCAGTTTCGCTATTTAAGGCGCGAAAGAGTTGAGTCGGAACAATTGCCGTGAAATCTGCCTTTGGATAACTTCCAGATATATCGCGCGCATCTACTGGAGTTGTTCCGAGCTCGAGACTGCGCGCAAGAACATTAATTCCTGCGATATGTGTCAAAGGTAATAAGAGCGACCAACTTTGCCCACCGTTTGCTCCGAGAAATTTATTTGTAGCTTTTGCGCTAGCAACCAGAGCGCTAGCGGAAAGTCCAACCTCTTTTGCAACGCCAGTAGATCCGCTAGTGGAAACCACCAACGCAATTTCGGATGGGACGGCCTGAGATGAGATTGGAGTCAGGGTCAACGCTGGGCCTTCGCCAGCCAAGGTTTTGGCTAGGCGCGCAGTTATCTCGGCGAGGGTCCACGTGGGATCTATCGCAATAATCTCTCGTTGTGACGTCTTATCCATTGCACGCGTAGGCTATCGCTCGTAGTCGTCGATGGAGGAATCGTGAGCAAGCCGATCAAGCGTGAATTTGGTAACCGAAGCATCCCTGCCTGGGTAACGGGTGCAGGGGGAGAAAAATTCACAGATATTACCTATCAAGTTGGCGAAGGTATGGCCAAGATTGCAATCAATCGGCCAGATCTGCGCAATGCATTTCGACCACAAACAATTATTGAATTGCAGGAAGCGTTTTCATTAGCTCGCGATAATTCTGATGTTGGCGTAATCATCTTTACCGGAACTGGCGATGAAGCTTTCTGTTCTGGCGGCGATATCAGCGTTCGCGGCGATGATGGATATCTCGGCGAAGATCCATTGGCAGAAAAAGGTATTGGCCGTTTAAATGTTTTAGATCTACAAATTCAAATTCGTCGCACACCAAAACCAGTCGTTGCAATGGTTGCTGGTTGGGCGATTGGCGGTGGACATGTTCTGCATGTTGTCTGCGATTTGACGATTGCCGCTGATAACGCCAAATTTGGGCAGACCGGTCCAATGGTTGGTTCATTTGATGGTGGATACGGTTCAGGTTTACTTGCGGCAAGCGTTGGTCAGAAGAAGGCACGCGAGATCTGGTTTATGACTCGCCAATATGATGCACAAGAAGCGCTCGCGATGGGGCTAGTGAACACCGTTGTTCCACTCAAAGAACTTGAAGCCGAAACTGTTTCTTGGTGCCGCGAGATGTTACGTAATTCTCCACTTGCACTGCGCTTATTAAAGTCTGCGATGAACGCCGCCGATGATGGCCTAGCCGGAATTCAACAACTTGCTGGCGATGCCACTCTGTTATTTTATTTAAGCGAAGAAGGTCAAGAAGGTCGCGATGCTTACAAAGAAAAGCGTGCGCCAGATTTCGGAAAGTTTCCAAAGCGTCCTTAACTTTGGTCTCTTAAATATGTCTTTAGAACTCTTCTCCACAATGCGTGTGGTTGCGCTACCCACCAAGACCAATTTTCGCGGCATAAATACCCGCGAAGTTGCGCTCTTTCAGGGCGAAGCGGGCTGGGGAGAATTTTCACCATTCCTTGAATACCAACCAAGTGAATGCGTGCCATGGCTTTTATCTGCAATCGAAGCGGCGACTAAGCCATGGCCTCAATTTCATCGCAGCAAAGTAAAGGTAAATGGAACTATCCCTGCTTTAAATGCGCCGAGTGATATCGAGCAGATCGTTGAAACTTTTCCTGGTGTAAATACCTTTAAAGTAAAAGTGGGCGATAACTTAAGTGAAGATATCGCCCGCCTGGCCAAAGTGAAATCACTGCGCCCCAAAGCCAAGTTACGTATTGATGTAAATGGCAGTTGGAGCGTTGCCGCTGCTGTAACTAATTTAAGATCTATCTACGAAAATATTGGCGCGATTGAATATGTTGAACAGCCCTGCCAGAGAGTTGAAGAGCTGCGGGAGTTAAAGGCAAAATTAGCGGTAGATATTCCGATCGCCGGCGATGAAGTCCTTAGAAAATCTGCCGATCCATATAAAGTCGAATTAAGTGGCGCTGTCGATATCTTGGCGCTAAAAGTCCAACCTCTTGGCGGAATCGCACGTGCGCATAAATTGGCGCAGCACCACGATTTGCCGATCGTCATTTCTAGCGCTCTGGAAAGCGCTGTTGGAATTTCCCACGGCCTGGCACTCGCAGCATCTTTTGCAGAAATAAACTTTGATTGCGGACTTGCCACAGGCTCGCTGCTTTCAGCAAATGTTGGATCTTTGCCCATTGTTGATGGAGAAATTGAAGTGAGGCGGATTGATCCAAACTTTGATGGCTTAGAAGTTTCGCCAGAAAGATATAAATGGTGGCAAGATCACCTCATGAAGACTTGGGCAGAGATCGCATGAACCAAGCAACTCGCTTAGCCCGGATAATCGTCCG
Source organism: Actinomycetota bacterium (assembly GCA_027731885.1). Lineage (GTDB taxonomy): Bacteria > Actinomycetota > Actinomycetes > Nanopelagicales > Nanopelagicaceae > Planktophila. The sequence goes on from JAQCAO010000086.1 coordinate 3,848, forward strand.
CCAGATCATCGAAGCGGGAATTACCGATGCAGTGATCTCACCGGGATCACGGAACGCTCCACTTTCGCTCGCCCTAGTAACCGCCCAAGATTTAGGTTTGATTAAATTACATATCCGTATTGATGAGCGCACCGCAGCTTTCTACGCGCTGGGTCTAGCTAAAGCAACGAACCGTCCCGTGCCTGTGATTTGTACAAGTGGAACCGCCGTAGCTAACTACCACCCAGCAGTTCTTGAAGCCTCACACTCAAATATTTCGCTATTTGTAATCACCGCAGATCGCCCAGCGGAGTTGCGTCGCACCGGAGCAAATCAAACTACGGAACAAGCTCGAATATTTGGTAAAGCAGTTCGGTATTTCTCAGATGTTTCCGGCGCGTTATATCCGTTAGAACTACCGCTTAACGCTCTGAATACCGGCCCAGTTCATTTAAATCTGCAATTTGAAGAACCATTAGTAGGCGATGTGGATACGACTTGGTTAAATGATATAAAAGTTAACCCACCACGTAAGTTTGACCGAAAGAAAGCTGGAACTTTAGCCAGTAAATCTACGCGTGGTCTCTTAGTTATTGGCCACGATCGCGGTGGATTGAGTGCATCCGACGTTGCAAAATTTGCTGACCAACTGGGTTGGCCAATTATAAGTGAGGACCCGCTAACTTTTCCTGGCGCTAATGCGCACGCAAGTCTCTTTTTAAACTCAACTACAATCGCAAAAGATCTTGCACCAGATACGGTAGTTGCCATTGGGCGCACTACTTTATCTCGTTCTGTAAATGCGCTGATTAAGTTAGCGCGTGCCACTTTTGTGATTGATCCGCGAATTGCAACCGTTGATTCCGATCGCATGGCGGAGAAGAAATTCACTGAAATTCCAGAGATCTATACCGCCACTGCAGACCCGGAATGGTTGGCTAAGTGGGCTAAGTATTCAGAGAGAACTGCAAAAGTTGTTAATGAGATATCAACTTGGTCTGAGCCACTGATTGCCCGTGAAATTTCAGAAAACTTGCCAGATGGTGCGGTGTTATTTATTTCATCATCACGTCCGATTCGCGATATCGAAGCTTTTGGTGCGGCCCGAAGCGGCGTGAAAACCTTCGCTAATCGCGGCTTGGCAGGAATAGATGGAAATATATCTACCGCCCTCGGAATAGCAACTGCTCACGCGAGAACATTTGCCATTCTTGGAGATCTGGCATTTTTACACGACATAACCGGCTTGATTTATCGCGAAGATATAA
>JAQCAO010000087.1 GCA_027731885.1 Actinomycetota bacterium
CACGTGCGGTATTTGGAATGAAGGGGAATCTGGTCCCAAGTTTTCTTTCCTATCTAGTCTTTGTAGGGTGGGAGACAGTTTTAGTTTCTCTTGCAACGCTAGCTACTGGGACGATCTTCGTTCGCTTGGGCGGTATTGACCAAGATCTTGCAATGGTCCTGGGATTTATTCTCGCGGCGGCGCTAACTATGTACGGCGGTATTCTGGGCCATAAGGTAATTATGCGCCTGCAAAAATATCTAACCATTATTACCGTCGCGGCAACTTTGGTGTATATAGCGCTGACAGTCGATAGCGTTAATTGGGAGCGAGTTAGCTCCATTCCAAATGGAACATTGCAAGGTTTTATCGGCGCTTTAATATTTGGAATCACCGGAATCGGTCTTGGATGGGTCAATACGGCAGCGGATTATTCACGGTACTTGCCCCGCACAACATCTGGCTCTGCAGTCGTCGGTTGGACGATATTTGGTGCATCTATTGTGCCAATTTGCTTAGTTATCTATGGGGCGCTGCTTGCCGGAAGTGATGAAAAATTAGCTGATGCAATAGCGAGTGATCCCATCGGGGCCTTAACAACGCTCCTACCAACGTGGTATCTAGCGCTCTTTGCGCTAATTGCCATATTGGGGCTGGTCGGTGGCGCGATCTTAGATCTTTACTCATCAGGGTTAACGCTCATTTCTACTGGCTTGCCTATTAAACGTTATGTTGCGGCAACCTTCGATGGGCTAATTATGTTGGCCGGAACAATTTATATCGTCTGGATTGCAGATAACTTCTTCTATCCATTCCAAGGATTTTTAATCACCCTAGGCGTACCAATCGCAACCTGGTCGGCAATATTTATTACCGATATTTTGTTAAGACGCAATCCATTTGTGGAAGCCGATCTATTCTCTATTTCTGGACGCTATGGATTATGGAACTGGCGCCCGTTGCTCGTAATGGCCATCGGTACCTTTATAGGGTGGGGATTTGTTACCAATACCTTCGCTAGCTGGCTCTCCTGGCAAGGTTATTTGCTCTTCCTAATCGGAGGTAGAGAGGGTCCTTGGGCCTTTGCGAATGTAGGAGTAATTTTCGCTCTAGTAATTGGCTTTTGTGGCCATATTCTCATCTCGGGACGCAGAATTCGCTCCCAAGATAACGCTTTAAGTTAAGATGCGCATGTGATCTCTCGTATCTCCCCGCTACTCGATTTCTTAAAGCGCGAGTCAACAGGCGGCATACTTATCTTGCTGGCTTCCGCGCTTGGGTTATTAACCGCCAATTCGCCGCTATCAGATAACTATTTTGACTTTCTGGAGACACGACTAGCCCTGGGCGCTAATTGGTATCTACTTGATCTATCCGTTCTTAAGTTGATCAACTATTTATTTATGAGCATCTTCTTCTTTGTAGTCGGTCTTGAGATCAAACGAGAAATGACATCTGGCCATCTAGCATCTCTGAAAAAAGCAATGTTGCCAATATTTGCTGCCGTTGGCGGAATGGCCGTACCGGCTTTGATATATCTAGCTATCGCCGGTGGGGTCGCACCTGGAGGCTGGGGAGTCCCCGTGGCAACGGATATCGCTTTAGCAGTTGGATTGCTAACGATGTTAGGGCCGACCGTTGCCGCCTCGTTAAGATCATTTCTGCTCGCCCTTGCGGTCATAGACGATATCGGGGCAATACTGATTATTGCTTTTGTTTACTCGACCGGGATAAATTTTTCGTGGCTGGCTGCGGGATTTATCTCCATCGGATTAATCGCAGGCTTGCAAAGAGCAAAAGTTACGTCAGTATTTATCTATGCGCTATTTGCTCTAGCTTTATGGTTCTCATTCTATAAAACTGGGGTGCACCCAACGCTGGCCGGAGTAATTATCGGCTTAATGACTCCGAATATTCCACACCGCAAATCAAATTTGGAAGATGCCGAAGATGGAAGCGTTTCGGTTATTGAGTGGCTAGAACACAAGTTTCACCCGATTAGCACCTTCTTAGTAGTTCCACTATTTGCTTTCGCCAATACCGGAGTTGTTATCACCCTAGATTCGGCTAAGGGAGCAAGCCAATCGGTTATCGCTTGGGGTATCTTCTTTGGATTAGTGGTTGGTAAACCTCTTGGTGTTCTTGTAGCTTCACTAGCTGCAAAGCGCCTCAATATCGCAGAAATACCTGCGGGGATCGGCGCATCTTCATTGTTGGCCACTGGAAGCGCAGCCGGAATCGGCTTCACCGTAGCAATTTTTATCGCCGACTTGGCCTTTAAGGATCCAGAAACGCAAGATATCGCTGTTCTTGCTGTAATTGTTGCCTCAGTAACAAGTGCACTGATTTCGATCGCGATATTTAAATTAACTGCAAGAAAATAGTTGAAAAAAAAGAAGTCCTGCCACATAAATGGCGGGCCTTCTTTCTTGTATCTTTAGATATCGAAATAGAGTTCAAACTCAGCTGGATGTGGACGCAAGCGAACATAATCGACTTCATTCTTTCGCTTCCACTCAATCCAGGTCGAGATGAGGTCTTCGCTGAAGACCCCACCCTTAGTTAGGAACTCGTGATCCTTCTCGAGGCTGTCAAGAACCGCATCAAGTGATCCTGGAACTTGAGGGATAGCCGCAGCTTCTGCGCCTTCGAGTTCGTATAGATCCTTATCAACTGGGGCAGGTGGCTCAATCTTGTTGAGGATTCCATCGATACCTGCCATTAACATCGCAGCGAATGCGAGGTATGGATTCGATGATGGATCTGGGCAACGGAACTCAATGCGCTTAGCCTTTGGTGATGAGCCAGTAATTGGAATACGAATACAGGCAGAACGGTTACGTGCTGAGTAAACGAGATTTACCGGAGCTTCATATCCTGGGACCAAGCGACGGTAGGAGTTAACCGTTGGGTTAGTGAAGGCAAGAAGTGAAGGTGCGTGCTTTAGAAGTCCACCGATATACCAACGCGCCATATCTGAGAGATCGCCATAGGTTCCCGCTTCGAAGAAGAGCGGTTTGCCATCCTTCCAAAGTGATTGGTGCACGTGCATACCTGAACCATTGTCGCCGAAGAGTGGCTTTGGCATAAAGGTCACAGTCTTGCCACCTTCCCAAGCCACGTTGCGGATGATGTATTTAAATTTCATTAGCTCATCGCCAGCGCTTAGGATGTCGGTGAAGCGATAGTTGATCTCCATCTGTCCGGCAGTACCAACTTCGTGGTGTGAGCGCTCAACAATAAGACCAGCGCGGCCGAGCTCCATAACCATCTCATCGCGCAAATCAGCGAATTGATCAGTTGGTGAAACAGGGAAGTAACCTCCCTTAATACGTGTGCGATATCCACGGTTTGGTGTGCCATCTGGATCGGCAACGATTCCTGTATTCCAAGCGCCTTCGTAAGAATCGATGTGGTGGTAGGACTCATTAATTCCGGTTCTGAAGCGAACTGCATCGAAAACATAAAATTCCGCTTCGGGTGCAAAGAATGCTTGATCTGCTATCCCAGTTGACTTCAGATAATCAACTGCTTTCGCCACAACACCTCGAGGATCACGCGAGTAAGGAGTGTTATCAGATGGGTTATGAACTGAGAAGAGAATAACTAACGTCTTCTCTAAGCGGAATGGATCAATAAATGCTGATGAAGGAATCGGTAACAACTTCATATCTGATTCGTGAATTGATTGAAAACCACGGATCGATGAGCCATCGAACATTAAGCCGTCAGTAAAGACCGCCTCATCAAAAGATTCAACTGGCACATTGAAGTGATGTTGGATACCTGGAAGATCGGTAAAACGAACATCAACAAGTTTTATATCTTCCTTCTTAATAAATGCAAAAATTTCTGCGGAATTCTTAAACATTGACTTTACTCCTGGTATCTTCGAATTTTCGAGTGTAAGGCCGGATGGTTACACCAGACAGAGCTATTCGGGCCTTCACCATTGAGGGCGACCGATCTGGGTAAACCCTAAGTCTCTAAGGGCAATTTGGCATAACCAGTGTGTTACAACCATGTAAAACCTGCAACGCCATCGCCTGGTCGGTAGGCTCACCTGTATGAAACACCAGATCAGTTTGGGCCGGCGCTTCCTGGGTTTAAGCATCGATTGGCTGATGTGTTACGCAATCGCTCTGGGATTCTTCGGTGGCAGTGGCTCACTGGCAGAACGCGCCCCACAGGCCCGCCTCCCACACCTGGCTATCTTCTTTATTGAAGTCTTGCTGCTGACCGCCTTTGGGGGAGCGACGGCAGGACATCGAATGGTCGGATTGAGAGTCGTTCAATTCGGCAGCGGCGCAAACCCAACGCCTCTGCAAGCGCTAATTCGAACGATCTTGCTCTCTTTGGTGGTGACTGCGATTACCTACGACGAGAATGGGCGTGGAATACACGAGCGCCTTAGCGGAACTAAATTGTTAGATACGAGAAAAGGTAAGAAGTAATCAACGCTTTGGAACGCGAATTCCCTTTGGCATAGGCCCTTTAGGAATTGGCACCGACATACCGCCGACTGCTTTAAAGCGGGCACGCACCTCGCGCATTTGATGGGCAGAGAGTTTCTTCGGCAGTTTAGTAACCTTCTTCTGCAACTTGCGAAGCGGAACTTGACCATCTCCCTCTCCGACATAGATCTCAGTAACCGGAACTCCTGGAGCGAAGCGTTCAGATTTTCTATGCTCATCCTGCAACATGGCACGAACTGCTTGCGTACCTTCACCAGTTAAAACGATTCCAGCACGACCGATACTGCGGTGGACCATATCTTGATTCTTGGTCACCGCAACTGCTGGTGTAGTAACCCATCCTTTGCGAATCGCCATAAGAACGCTAGCGCCAGCACCCATCTGTCCTTCAATAGATGCGTAAGCCGCAGATGATGCAATACGGGTGAAGAAGAACATCGCCGCAAGACCTGCAACAGGCAGTGTTACGAAGCCGAGATAAATTGGTTGGCCGATAACTATTCCGATTGAGATTCCAATCGCCCAAGTTATTGCAAAGACTCCGAAAAC